>NZ_JBHWBW010000189.1:0-13527 GCF_042735675.1 Kitasatospora sp. NPDC059571 | reverse complement strand
CTGCCGGAGAGATCCGGCAGGGCCCTCACTCGTTTTGTGCGTGACCACTCGGCTGTGAAGCGGCCGGGGGCCCGCCCGCGACGGTCCAGTGCCTGCCCGCCGTCGCGGATGCCTGTGGGCACCACGACACCGGTGATACGCCGGAGGGGCGCAGGCCGCGGCCCACGCCCCTCCGAAGTTCCGGAAGACGTCAGTTGACGGTGAAGAAGTAGTCAGCCGGAGCGGTCTGGGCCCCGTCCTTGGTGGTGCCGTAGACCTCCAGGGCGTACCAGCCGCTGTCGGTCGGGGTCCAGGAGATCTGCGCCTCGCCGCGGGCGCCGGCCTTCACCGTGGTGGCCTCGCCCCAGTTGATGGAGTACGTGTAGCTGACCGCGCCCTTGATCTTCGGGGTGAAGGTGAAGGTGCCGGGCACGCCCGCGCCGCCGCCGGAGCCGTTCTCGGGGTAGACGTCCGAGGTCACGGTCGGGGCGGTGTCTGCGCCGTCGGTGCTCCACCACTGCTGCTGGCTCACCCAGCCGTTGGCGCTGGTGGAGGTGACGAGCAGCACGTCGCCGTACGGGTCGTCCAGCGTGAGGTTCAGTTCGGCGATGCCGCTCGCGGACGCCTTGACGGTGGTCTGCGACTGGCTCTTCCCGAGGTGCCGAACGGTGTAGCTGACCACCCGGCTCACCGCCTGGAGACCTGGGTCGGGGGTGAGCTTGAAGGTGGCCTGCTTGCCGTACTGCGGCGAGTTGGAGACCTTGGTGACCGTCGGAGCGTCCGGCTTGACCGAGATGTAGTAGGTCGTGGGCTGGGACATGTTGAACGCCCGGTCCATGCTGGCCACCCGCAGGACCAGGTACCCGCTGTTGTAGGGCGGCATCACGCTCACCGTGGCCGAGCCGCCGAGGGAGTCCGCCCGGGCGAAGTAGTTGGGGCTGGTCTCGTACGGGTCGTGGTACTCCGGGATGCCGTGCTCCCCGATCGACGCGCCCCCGGGGACCGGGAACGTGCCGATCCAGGTGAACGCGTAGCCGGCGACGTCGCTCACACCGTTGGCGCCGAACGTGAGCTTGATCGGGGCGCCGCCCTGGTTCGCCCGTCCCTGCGGGTAGTTCGGCGAGCTGACGGTCGGCTCCGCGTTCGGGAAGGTGTCGTCGGTCGCCACGTAGCACGGCGCCGTCCACTCGGAGGCGGCGCCGGTGTCCGCGTCCACGCTCCGTGCCTGCCAGGCGTAGGTCTCGCCGTCGAGCAGCGGGGCGTTGTAGCCGCCAAGGGTGGCCGTCGCCTCGTTGCCCACGTAGGCGTACCCCCGATCGGCGGTGACGACCTTCGACGGGTCGGAGAGCGGCCAGGCCCGGAACTGCTCGGTGACCCACCGGACGCCGGGATCGCTGTGGCCCGGGATGCCCTCCACGGTGACGCCGGCGCGCCCTGCCACGTACACGGGCTCGGCCTGGTCGGTGGAGCACGCCCGCAACTCGTTGTACAGGTCGGTCGGCGTCGTCGGTGCGCCGCCGACCGCGTGCGCGGGGGCGGCGACGGAGAGCAGCGCGAGGCCGGCCGCGGCGAGCGAGGCGAAGGCCGCACGGGTGCGTGCGGCCCGGGTTCTGTTCACGTGGTGCCCTTCCCTCGGGAGTCCGCGCCGACGGCGTTCCGGTCGAACGACGCTCGGCGGGCGCGGGGAATGCTAGTGCACGCCTACGAACAACTGCTCGGGTTATCCGCATCGCAGGTGGCGGGGGTGGCGCCGGGGCATGAGGGGCTGCCGGACGACGGCATGACGACCTGTCGGCGGCCGGCCACCCGACGGATGCTCGGCCGGGTGTTCCGTGGCGTTCAGGCGGGCGCCGCCGGTGGTACACGGCGGCCCGCTATTCCTGAGCTGCCCGGGGGCCAGTCGAGAGCAGCAGGAGACTCCGTGAACCGACGTTCCGTTCGACTCATCGCCGTCCTCGGGGCCGCCGGTGCCCTCACGCTGGGCAGCCTGGCTCCCGGCTGGGCGGCGGACCGGCACCGGGCGCCCGCGCGGCACGTGCTGCTGGTCTCGGTGGACGGCCTGCACCAGTCGGACCTGGCCTGGTACGTCGCCCGGCACCCGCAGTCGGCGCTGGCGCGCCTGGTCGGCGGCGGCGTCGAGTACACCGCGGCCCGGACGACGACGCCGTCCGACTCGTTCCCCGGCATGGTCGCCCAGGTGACCGGCGGCGGCCCGGGCACCACCGGCGTGTACTACGACGACAGCTACGACGCCGCGCTGCTCCCGGCGGGCACCACCGCATGCGCGGGCGTCCGCCCGGGTGCGGAGGTCGACCTCACCGAGGACCTGGACCGCGACCCGGCCGCGCTGGACGCCGGCCAGGGCCTGGCCGGTCTGCCGGGCAGCATCCTGTCGATGACCGGCCGCCCGGGCAGCCTGCTCGACGCGACCAAGCTGCCGGTCGACCCGCGCACCTGCCGCCCGGTCCAGCCGCACTCCTACCTGCGGGTCAACACGGTGTTCGAGGTGGCCCGCGACGCGGGCCTGCGCACGGCCTGGTCGGACAAGCACGCCGCGTACGAGATCCTCGACGGCCCGTCCGGCGACGGCATCCAGGACCTGTTCGCCCCGGAGATCAACTCGGTGGCGACCGACTACCCCGGCGGCAAGGACTGGACGAAGAACAACCAGGCCACCGAGGAGTACGACCACTACAAGGTGCAGGCCGTGCTCAACGAGATCGACGGCTACGACCATGCCCGGGCCCACCGGGTCGGGACGCCCGCGGTGTTCGGCCTCAACCTCCAGTCGGTGTCGACCGCGCAGAAGCTCCCCGCCTCGAACGGGCTGACCGGCGGTTACACCGCGGACCGGACCCCGGGCCCGCTGGTGGCCAAGAACCTGGACTTCGTCGACGGCGAGATCGGCGCGCTGACCGCCGAGCTCCGCCGGCTGCACCTGGACGGCAGCACCACCGTCATCCTCTCCGCCAAGCACGGCCAGTCGCCGACCGACCCGGCCGCGCTGACCCGGATCGACGACGCGCCGCTGCTGGCCGGGCTCAACGCGGCCTGGAAGCAGCTCCACCCGCAGGCCGGCGACCTGGTGGCGCACTCCGTCGACGACGACGCGATGCTGCTCTGGCTGAACGACCGCTCCGCGGCGGCCACCGCGTTCGCCCGGAACTACCTGCTCGCGCAGAGCGGCAGCGGCACGGACATCGCCGGCAGGCCGAAGGCGTTCTCCCGCAGCGGCCTGGCCGAGGTCTACGCGGGCCGGGCGGCCGCCGAGTACTTCGGCGCCCGGCCGGGCGACTCCCGGGTCCCGGACCTCTACGGCGTGACCCGGCCCGGTGTCGTGTACACCGGCGGCACCAGCAAGATCGCCGAGCACGGCGGCGCGTCCGCGGACGACCTGGACGTCCCGCTGGTCGTCGCGGGCGCCGGCACCCCGAGCGGGGTCCGCTCCGCGGCCCCGGTGCAGACCAAGCAGATCGCGCCGACCATCCTGAGCCTGCTCGGGCTGGACCCGCGCGACCTGGAGGCCGTCCGAGCGGAGCACACCCGGGTCCTGCCGGTGCGCTGACCGCCCGACACCTACCAGGGCAGGGGCCGGCCGTCGCGGAAGAATCCGCCGGTGGGGCCGGAGTCGGGCAGCGTCGCCGCCCACACGACTCCGGCCGCGCCGTCCGCGACGGGCCGGCCGCCCGGGCCGCCCATGTCCGTGGCGACCCAGCCCGGGCAGACCGCGTTGACCAGGACGCCGTCCGGACGCAGTTCGTCGGCGAGTTTGCGGGTCAGCGCATTGAGCGCCGCCTTGGAGATCCCGTAGGCGGGCGTCCCGCCGCCCATCCCGGCGAGCGAGCCGGCCTCGCTGGAGACGTTGACCAGCCGGGGGTGCCGGGAGCGGCGCAGCAGCGGCAGGAACGCCTCGGCGGTGAGCCAGGCGCCGAACAGGTTGGTCTCCAGGGTGCGGCGCACCTCGTCGAGGTCGGCGTCGGCGGCCCGGGCGCCGGTGTCGTAGTTGACGGCCGCGTTGTTGACCAGCACGTCGAGCCGGCCGAACTCGGCCTCGACGGTGCGGGCGAGGCGCTGGACGCCGTCCCGGTCCGTGATGTCGAGGCGGTGCGGCAGGGCGGTGCCGGGCATCGCCCCGGCGGCGCGGACGGCGTCCTCGGTGCGGCGGGCGCAGACCAGCACGGTGTGTCCGCGTGCGGCGAGCTGACGGGCCGTCTCCCGGCCGATGCCGCGGGCGGCACCGGTGACCAGGGCGACCGGCGCTGCGGGGGTGTCCATCGCGCGCTCCCGTGCTCGTGTCTCTCCTCCGGGCCGGCCGCGGAGTGCCGCGTCCGACGGCCCGTACGGTACCGCTCCCGGCGTCAGATGCGGAGGGCGTGCGCGCGGGCGGCGGCGGAGGCGAGCAGGCGGTGGACGTCGGCCTGGCGGGTGGTGGGGGCGTCGTTGTAGACGTCCGGTGAGCTGACCGTGATGCCTTCGGCGTGCAGGACCTCCATGACCTGGGTGCGGGCACGGCGGACGGTCTGCGGGGTGCCGTAGCCGTGTGCGAGGACGGCGGCCTGGGCGCCGAGCAGGCAGACCCGGCCGCGGCTGTCCCAGAGGGCGCCCTGAAGCCAGCCGAAGGCGGCGAGGTAGCGGGAGGTCAGCTGGAGGTGCCCCGCGACGGTGACGGCGACCGGGCGGGCCGGGCGGTGGGCGATCCGGTCCAGGACGGTGCGGTGCGGCAGCGGCTGGTCGGCGTTCCACGGCTGGACGACCTGCCCGAGCGGGCAGACGTAGGGGACGGGCCGGCGGGCGGCGGGCGGCAGTGAGGCGAGGTAGTCCTCGATTTCGGCGACCAGGGCGCAGCCGTCGGCGGTGACGGTCAGCGGCGGCGGCGGGCTCACCAGGAGGTTGGAGACGGGCATGGCGCTGTTCCTTTTGTCCGGGTCTGTCCAGCTTCATTGATAACCCGGAAGGACGCGCTCGGCGCGACGGGGCAGCTCGGCTCGCGCGTCGGCACCCGGCGGGACGGCACCCGGCGGCACGGCACGGGACGGGGCGGCACGGGACGGGGCGCGACGGGGGAGCGGGGCGCGGCGCTCGGCCGGGCCCTCGGCGACCGGGCCTCAGAGCAGGTCGGCGAGCTCCTGGCGGGACTCCACGCCGAGCTTGGGGTACGCCTTGTAGAGGTGGTGGCCGACCGTACGGGGGCTCAGGAAGAGCTGGGCGGCGATGTCCCGGTTGCTCAGGCCGCGGGCGGCCAGCCGGACGATCTGCAGCTCCTGCGGGGTGAGCGCGGCGAGCGGTCCGGCCGCCGGCTCCTCGACCGTCCCACCGCCGGCCGCCGCGAGCTCCGTCCGGGCCCGCTCGGCCCACGGACGGGCGCCCAGCCGGTCGAACACCTCCAGCGCGGCCCTCAGCCGGATCCTGGCGTCGGCACGGCGGCGGGCCCGGCGCAGCCACTCCCCGTACAGCAGCGCCGTCCTGGCCTGCTCGAACGGGCGGTCGTCGGCGCGGTGCAGCTCCAGCGCCTCCCGGTAGTCGGCCTCGGCGAGCTCGTCCGGGCCGAGCAGTGCCCGGCAGCGCAGCAGCAGGGCCCGGGCCCAGGGCGTGCCGCCCGCCGCCACCCAGCGCTCGAAGCGGGCGTACGGTTCCTCGGCCCGATCCGGCGCACCCAGCCGGACGGCGGCCTCGACCAGGTCGGGGACGGCCCGGGTGCCCGCGACGGTGTGCCGGTGCGGGCCGGTGCAGAGCCCGGTCAGCCGGTCGAGTGCCTCGGCGGCCCGGCCGCGGCCCAGGTCGAGCAGGGCGAGCGCCCAGAGCGTCCAGCCCCGGCCGGGCGGCCGGGCCGGGCCCGGGGTGTCCAGGGCGTCGGCGGCCAGCGCGGTGCACGTCCCGTCCTCGCCGGCCAGCGCGGCCAGCAGGGCGAGGAGTGCGGTGAGCTGGCTGACCCACTGGCGCTGGGCGGTGTCCCGGGCGAGCGCCAGGCCCTCCGCCGCGGTCACCTCGGCGTCGCGGTGCCGCCCGTGGAACAGCTGCGCCTCGGCGTGGAAGAACAGCAGGGTGGGCAGCGGTCCGACGGCGCCGGCCCGGCGGGCCTCAGCGACCAGGTCGGCGGTGATCCGGTGGGTCTCCTCGTCGCGGCCGAGGATGAGGGTGCTGCCGCTCAGCTGGGCGAGGTCGCGCAGCACGTCGGCGCCGGCCCGGCGGGCCCGTTCGACGGCGTCGACGGCGTCGGGCAGCGGCCGGGCGGGCCGGCCGAGCAGCGGCAGGGTGCCGGCCAGCAGGTAGTCGGCGACCGGCGCCACCGGGTCGTCGGGGGCGATCGCGAGCGCCGCCAACCGGTCGATCACGACGGCGAGTTCGTCCTCGCCGAGGTACCACGCGGCGTGGAAGGCCTGGAACAGCATCCGGGCCGCGTGCGGGGCCTCGACCTTCGACGCCGCGGCGTCCAGCAGCAGCCGGTACGCGTCCGGGTAGTCGCCGCGCAGGAACGCCGCCGTGGCCAGGACGTGGTCGATCAGCGCCAGGGCGAACGGGTCCCCGGTCCGGCTCCTGGCCCGTTCGGCGAGTTCGGCGGCGCGGCCGGACTCCCCTGCGTCGGTGGCCGCCTCGGCGGCGAGGACGAGCCGGCGGGTGTGCCCGTCGCGGTCCGGGGTGAGCCGGGCCGCGCGCTCGTAGGCGGCCGCGGCCCCGGCGTGGCCGCCGCGGGCGCCGGCCCGGTCGGCGGCCCGCAGGCCGAGGTCCTTCCAGGCGCCGATCGGCGCGGGCTGCTGCCACTCGCCGACGCCGCTGGCGAACCACGGGTAGCGGGTGTCCAGGACGCGGCTCGGCGCCTGGGCGTGGAACATCGCCCCACCGGTGGCCGTGTAGTACCCGGCCAGGTCGGCGATGACCTGCACGGTGCCGTAGCCGCCGGCGGCGTACAGGGAGACCTTGCCGTCCTTGACCGGGACGGTCACCAGGTTCGGGATCGTCTGCCCGGCCGTCCAGTTGAGGTTGGAGGCGGTCGGCCGGTCGGCACCGTACGGGTAGACCGTCAGGAAGCCGTGGTCGGTCGGCGCGGTGACCGTGACATTGAGGGTCACGGCGGTGACCCCGGCGGGCAGGCCCGGGACGGCGAGGTCCAGGGTGCCGGTGGCCTTCAGCGGGGCCTTCGGCGCACCGATGCCCGCACGGGTGTCGAGCAGCCGGACGGGGCTCTTCGGCGTGTAGCCGCCGCCCTGGGTGGAGTAGTAGCCCAGCAGGTCGGCGACGACCTGCACGATGCCCTGGCTGCCGTTGTAGAAGGAGACCTTGCCGTCCTTGACCTGAACGGTCACCAGGTTCGGAATGGTCTTCCCCGCCGTCCAGTTGAGGCTGGAGGCGGTCGGCCGCGGCGCGCCGTGCGGGTGCACCGTCAGGTAGCCGGGAGCGGTCGGGTCGGTGACCGTGACGTTCAGGGTGACCGCGGTGATCCCGTCCGACGGGAGGCCGTTCAGCCCGGCGATCGGCAGGTCGACGGTGGCACCGGGGGCGACGGCCGCGGCCGGTGCGCCGATGCCCGATCGGGTGTCCAGCACCCGGTTCGGCGTGACGGCGGTGTACCGGGTGCCGAAGTCGACCAGTTCGCGGGCGCCGCGGTCGCGGCGGCCCGAACCGGTGCCGGTGTCGGTGACCCACGGGTCGTCGAACGCCGTCGTTCCGGACACGTCGGTCGGCTGCATGCCGGGGGCGTTCTCGTCGGCGGAGTCGATGACCGGCGAGTCGAGCGTGCCCGAGTCGCCGTCCCAGGGGAGTTCGACCTTGCCGATCACGTCGTGACCGCCCTGGCCGGAAGCGGCGACGAAGGCGGCGACGGTTGCATAGTCCGTGCCGGCCCAGTTGTAGGCGGGACTGCCGTCCTGGGAGTCGAAGGCGTTGTAGGCCGCCTTGGTGCCCGGCGCCGCCTGGGCGTCGACGCGCAGACCGGCGTACTTGGGGGCGTCGGAGCAGAGCGGGTTGGCGTGGTTCTGCGCATCCGCCGTGGAGAGGATGTTGTTCTCCAGGACCGTGCCCGTGGCCGCCCCCTTGATGGAGACGGCGTCGTTGCAGGAGCCGGAGAGGGTGTTGCCCACCACCACCGTGTCGATGGCGCCGTCCACCACCACGGGCACGGTGGACGAGCCGCTGGTGCGTACCTCGTTGGTGGAGACGACGGTGCCGCGGACGCCCGGCCCGACGGAGACCATCCCGCCGAGGCCCGAGACGCGGTTGCCGACCACCGAGACGTCCTCGGACGCGCCGGTCACCGCGACACCGGTGTAGCCGGGGATGGGGTCGCTGCTGATCACGTTGCCGGTCAGCGCGATGTCGGAGCCGTTGTCGATCGCCACCGTGGACGAACCGCCGGCGAGGGCGAAGTCCTTGATGCGGATGTGCTGGACACCGGAGAGCACGAGCGCGTGCTGACGGTTGTCGAAGTTCACGCCCAGGGTGGTGCCCTGGTCCCGGGCCGAGTTGTTCCCGCCCGTGCCCACGAAGGTGATCGGGGCGTCGGCCGTGCCGGAGCGGGTCAGGGTGACCTGCTCGGGGTACTTGCCCTGGGCGACGTGCACGGTCTGGCCCGGCTGCACGGACCTGGCTGCGGCCGAGACGGTGCAGTACGGCTGCGTTTGGGTGCCCTGCCCGGAGTCCGAGCAGTGGGCGCCCGAGGCGTTGTTGACGTAAAGGTCGGTGGCCGCCGCGTTCGCGGCGGAGGCGGCCGCCGGTATGCCGGCGGTACCGAGGATGACGGCGCCCGTCAGGACGCCGAGACGAGTTCTGATGATGCCCCCCATGGGCCTCGCGAAAAGAGCGGAACGGCCCGGAGCGCCCCCTGGGGCCGGCTCCGACGGGCCGCGTGCGGATCATTCCACATCGTCCCGGTACGGACCACAGTGATTTCCGTGACCGCAGGAACGGCTGCGCAAGGGGGGAACAAGCCTTCCCCGCACGGAGATCCGGACGAATTCCCGTCACCCTCGCAGAACGGGCGCGCCGGGGCGCGCGACCGGCGCATGCAGCGCACGCGCGTGGTTGTGCAGCACGGGCGGTCAGCGCACGCACCACCCGTGATCGGACGTGTCGGGCAACTGCACCCGGAACGGTGAATGCTGCGCCAACATGGGTAAATCCCCGACGCGACGCGAGAATCCGTGGTTCTCTGCTGCTGAGTTCTCCAGCCGGAATCCTTCCTTCCACGGCCGGCCGCGTCCCGGGCCGCCCAGCCCCGAACCGACCTCGGCAGGGCCGGACGCTGACGACGGGCGCGCTACGGAGTTCGAAACTCGGAGCCGAGCATGCTCACCACTCTGCAGACCTCCTACACGGACACCCGCTCCGGCGACCTCGCCTGGCGGCTGGGCGGCGATCCGCTGCCCGCGCTGGCCGTGCGGGATCTGAGTATCGACGGGCTGGACGGCCGTCCCGGCGGCCTGCCGGGCGCCACCCTGCAGTTGCGGCTGCTCGGCGCCTCGCACCAGGTGGTGCTGGCCGCCGGACCGGGCGACTGCCTGGAGACGGTGGCCTGCCTCCCCGGCCGGCAGATGCCGCTGCCGGCCCGGGTGGCGGAGCGGGTGGCCGGCTGGGAGTACGAGTTCGCGGCGCGGATCGAGGCACTGCCGCCGCACACCTTCGAGGCCCGCGCCCAGGAGCTGCTGGCGCTCGTCGATGAGCATCCGCGCGGCCTGGCCGGCATCTTCCCAGGCGATCCCTGCGCGTTCACCGCGCTGGTGGCGCAGTGCGAGGAGCGCCGGGTGGTCTGGCGCACCTGGCACGCGTACCCGCAGGAGGGGCGCCTGGTCTGCACCCGCTCCTCGCTGGTGCTGCACGGCACGCACGGTGACGGGCCGCCGGCATCCAGAGGCGGCGCATCTGCAGAACGGTGACTGTCCGTCAACTCCGCACGGGCCACTGTCCGCCGAACGGGTGCAGCCAAGCGCAGTCCCCGCCCACTAGCGTTCCTTCATGATCAATCGTTCTCCGGATCCGCCCACCCGGTCCGGGCTCGACGGCGCGAGCGACCGGCCGCGTGTCCGGGCCGCCTCCGCGTCCCCGGTCCGCGGTGCACCACCGCCGGGGGCACGGCGGCAGCTGGCCCGGCCGCTGGTGCTGCTGGCCGCCTTCGTCTGCGCCGCCTGCGGGCTGGTCTACGAGCTGGAGCTGGTCGCCGTCGGCGGCACCCTGCTCGGCGACTCGGTCGCGCAGACTTCCGTGGTGCTGTCGGTCATGGTCTTCGCCATGGGCGTCGGGTCGCTGCTCGCCAAGCGGCTGACCAGGCGCCCGGCGACCTCCTTCGCCCTCGTCGAGTGCGCGCTCGCGCTGACCGGCGGCCTGTCGGTGCTGGCGCTGTACTCCTGCTGGGCCTGGCTGGACCGCTACGGCGCCACCGCCGCCGGGCTGATCGGCACGACGTTCCTGATCGGCGTGCTGATCGGGGCGGAGATCCCGCTGCTGATGACGCTGATCCAGCGGGTCCGCCGGGAGCACGCCGGCCGCGCCGTTGCCGATCTGTCGGCCGCGGACTACGTGGGCGCGCTGGTCGGCGGCCTGGCCTTCCCGTTCCTCCTGCTGCCGGCCCTGGGCCCGGCCGCCGGGGCACTGCTCACCGGCGCGGTGAACGCGGCCGCCGGCGCCGCCGTGGTGCTCTGGCTGTTCCGCGAGGAGCAGCCGCGCCGGGTCCGGCTGCTGCTGTGGGCGGGCTGCGGGCTGGTGCTCGCGCTGCTCGCCGTCGCCGCAGCCTGCACCGGCGCGATCGAACGGGCGGCCCGCCAGGCGCTGTACGGGGCCCACGTCCGTTTCGCGGTGCAGAGCCGCCACCAGGAGATCGTGCTGGCCGGCGACGCCCCCGGCCGGGCGGGCCCGCCGCTGCAGCTGTTCCTGGACGGGCGGCCCGCGGTGTGCGGGCCGGACGAGTACCGCGACCACGAGGCGCTGGTGCACCCGGCCATGGCGGGCCGCAGCGCCCGGGTGCTGGTGCTCGGCGGCGGCGACGGCCTCGTCCTGCGGGAGGTCCTGCGGCACTCCTCCGTCCGCTCGGTGCTGGTCGTCGAGGCCGACCCGGCGCTGACCGAGCTGGCCCGCACCGATCCCGCGCTGGCCGCACTCGGCGGCGGGTCCTACCGGGACCGCCGGGTGCGGCTGGTGCACGCCGAGCCGCTGGCGTGGCTGCGCTCGCAGGCGCGCCGCGACGACGGGTACGACGTGGTGCTCTCCGACCTGCCGGCCCCGGGGCCCGGGTCGGACCGCACCGCGCACACCGAGGAGTTCCTGGGGCTGGCCGCCGGGCGGCTCGCCCCCGGGGGCCGGATCGCCGTACGCGGCGGCGCCCCGGCCGGGCCGCTCTGGGCGGTCGAGGCCGGCCTGCGCGCCGACGGCCTGCACACCGTCGCCTACCAGGGCAGCCGCCCCGCCGCACCGGCCTGCCCCGGCGAACCGGCCGACGCCGCGGCATTCCTGCTGGCCGGCCGGCGGGACCCGGCGCTGGCCCTGGCCGGCGACGCCCCGCCGCCGCGCTCGCTGACCGCTGACGGTCTGCGGGCCTCGGCCGCCCGTCTGGCGGCCCGGCGCCCGCCGCGACCGCCCTCGGCGTACCGGCTGCTCGGCTGAGGAACCCGCTTCCGGGTGCGCCGACCCTCCGCAGCGGGCCGCCGGGTCGGTAGGCTCGCCGGTATGGAGCATGAGGTTGTCGTCCCGCTGCCGGCCGCCGCCGTCCGGCAGACCCTCCAGGACCGCGAGCTGCTGGTCCGCTGCGTGCCCGGGCTGAGCACCGACGCGGCGTCCGGACAGGGCGCGGACGGGCAGACGGACGGACGGCTGAAGCTGCGAGTCGGCGGCGCCACCATCACCTACAAGGGGTCGCTGTCGCTGATCGAGGGCCGTGAGGGGGTGCTGACCGCGTTCGCCGAGGGCCAGGAGGCCCGCGGCTCCGGGGAGGCCACGGCCACCCTGCGGATCTCGGTGCGCGAGCACCCCCAGGGCAGCGCGCTCGCCTTCACCGGGGACCTGAGCGCCGACGGCCGCCTCGCGGAGTTCGACGCCGACGCGCTGGCCTCGGCCGGCAGACGGCTGCTGGACCGCTTCACCGCCGCCCTGGCCGTGGAGGCGGGCGCCCCCGTCGCCGCCGTCGCCGAGGCCGTGCCCGACGAGGAGGCGGAGCCCGCCGCCGCTGCTCCCGAGCCGGAGAGCGCTGCCGGCGTGGTGGCCGAGGCGGAGGAGGTCACCGATGCCGCCGCGGCGGAGGAGACCGCCGAGACACCAGTGACTGCCGAGGCGGAAGCGGTTGCCGAGGCCGACGTAGTGGCCGAGGCCGACACGGTGGCCGAGGTCGACACGGTGGCCGAGGTCGAAGCGGTTGCCGAGGTCGAGGAGGTTGCCGAGGCGACCGGGGCGGAGGCCCCGGAGGAGGTCACCGAGGCAGCGGCCGCAGCCGAGCCGGGGACCGAGGCCGGAGCGGAGTCCGAGGAGACCGAGGCAGAGAAGCAGCAGGCCGAGGAGGAGCAGGCGGAGGAGGACGAGGAGGGTGCCGAGGAAGGCCCCGACGCGACCGTCGTCTACCTGGAGGACCGCGCCGCCGACGATCTCGACGACGACCTGTCCGACCTGATCGCCTTCACCGACGACGAGCCGCTGCCCGGGCCGGAGCCGGAGAGCGCCGGGGCGTTCGACTACGAGCCGGAGCCCGCGCTGAGCGGCCCGGTGCGCCGGTCGATCGTCGGCCGTTCGGCGGAGGAGGTGGACCACGCGCCGCCGCACGGCCGGTACGCGCCGACGCCGCCGTCGCGCAGTGCCCGGGCCCGGGCGGCCAGCCGCTGGGGCGGTGCGGAGCCGAAGCTGCTCAGCGGCGGAGCCGGCGAGCGCAGTGCGATGCCGTGGGTGATCGGCGGCGGCGTGGCGCTGCTGGGCGGTGCGGTGGTGCTGGTCCGCGTCCTGCGCCGCCGCTAGCGGCAGGACGGTCGGCCCGTAGACTGGCTGCTCATGAGCACTGAGGACCGCGACGCCCTGCTGGCGCAGATCAAGGACAAGGCCGTCGTGCACGGCAAGGTCACCCTCTCCTCCGGTCGGGAGGCCGACTACTACGTCGACCTGCGCCGGATCACGCTGGACTCGGAGGCGGCGCCGCTGGTCGGCCGGGTGATGCTGGATGCCAGCGCCGAGCTGGAGTACGACGCCGTCGGCGGTCTGACCCTGGGCGCCGACCCGGTGGCCGCGGCCATGCTGCACGCCGCCGCCGCGCGCGGCCGCAAGCTGGACGCCTTCGTGGTCCGCAAGGCCGGCAAGGCGCACGGCCTGCAGCGCCGGATCGAGGGCCCCGACGTCAAGGGCCGCCGGGTGCTGGCCGTGGAGGACACCTCCACCACCGGCGGCTCCGTGCTCACCGCCGTCGAGGCGCTCCGCGAGGCGGGCGCCGAGGTGGTCGGCGTCGCGGTGATCGTGGAGCGCGGCGCGGCCCCGGCGATCGAGGAGGCCGGCCTGCCCTACGTCACCGCCTACACGCTGGACGACCTGGGCCTCTGAGGAACGTTCCCCCCGAACACGGCGACGGCCGGTGTGCAGCGCGCGGAGCGCGGC
>NZ_JBHWBW010000188.1:0-13561 GCF_042735675.1 Kitasatospora sp. NPDC059571 | reverse complement strand
CTGCGGGGCGCTGGGCGTGCAGATGTCCCGGCCTCGGACCGGCCCCCTCCCGTACCCGGAGCAGGACCGGCCGACCCGGCGGGCCGCCGTGCGCGCGGGGTGGCGCCACCCGTCGGACGGCTGCGGGCCGCTGCGCGGCCTGGTCGAGGAACTGCTGGCCCCGGCGGCCGCGGACCGGCCGGCCGCCGCCGACGTGCAGATCCGGCTGCGTGCCCTGCTGGCCGCCGCGCCCGAGCCGTACGGGCCGCCGGAGGAGACGCCGCTGCTGCCGGCCGTCCGGGTGCCGGCCGGGCCGCCGGCCCGGCGCGCACGCCGTTCGCGTGCGGTCGAGCCTTCTGCCCGCACGGCGCGGCCGCCGCTGCTGCCACCCGCCCTGCTGGGCCCGTTGCTGGTGGGCGGGGTGCTGCTGACGCTGCTGGCCGGTCTGGCGGCGGTCGTGCTGGCGTCCGGCTGACGGCAGCGGGGCCGGGGCCCGCGGCGGGGATTCGGCCCCCGCCCGTGGGACGCCTAATCTGGGGTTGCAAGATGTCCGTGCGGTGAGTCTGCGGTGCACCGATACCTCCGTCACGGTGACGGTGGACTGAGGATGGGGGAGCGGTCGCCATGGGCGTGCAGGACCGGTCGACGGATGCCATGGACACCGGCAGGGTACTGGCCGGGCGCTACGCGCTGGGCGAGCGGCTCGGCCGCGGTGGCATGGGCACCGTCTGGCGGGCCCGCGACGAGATGCTCGACCGCGAGGTGGCGGTCAAGGAGCTGACCGTCAGCCACCTCGACGAGGAGGAACTGGAGATCCTCCAGTCCCGGATGAAGCGCGAGGCCAGGGCCGCGGCCCGGATCAAGCACCCGGGCGTCATCACCATCCACGACGTGCTGGAGGACGACGGCCGGCCGTGGATCGTCATGGAACTGGTCGACGGCCGCTCGCTGGCCGACGTGATCAGCCAGGACGGCACCCTGCTGCCGCGCGAGGCCGCCGAGGTCGGCCTCCAGGTGCTCGCCGCCCTGCACCGCGGCCACCAGCTGGGCGTGCTGCACCGCGACGTGAAGCCGGCCAACGTGCTGCTGGAGAAGGGCACCGGCCGGGTCGTGCTGCTCGACTTCGGCATCGCCACCTTCGAGGGCTCCACCGAGCTCACCCGCCCCGGCGACCTGGTCGGCTCCCCGGACTACCTGGCGCCGGAGCGCGCCCAGGGCGAGCGGCCCGGGCCCGCCTCCGACCTGTGGGGCCTGGGCGCCACGCTGTACGCGGCCGTGGAGGGCGAGTCGCCGTTCCGCCGGACCTCGCCGCTGACCACGCTGGCCGCGGTCGTCGGCGACCCGCTGCCGGAGCCGCGCCGGGCCGGCGCGCTCGGCCCGGTGCTGGCCGCGCTGATGGCGAAGGACCCGGCGGAGCGCCCGAACGCCGACGAGGCGGCCCGGATGCTGCGCGAGGTGACGGCGGGCCACACCCTCGGCATGAAGGCCCCCGTCCCGGGTGCCGTGCACCGCACGCCGACCCAGCGGGTCCCGGTGGTGGACCGCACCGAGCCCGAGCGGCCCCCGGCCGCGCCCGTGCAGCCCACCGGGCCGACCCTGCCCGTGCCGCCGGTGCCGGCCGCGCCGGCCGCGGACCTCGGCGGCACCACCCCGCTCCCGCCCGCCGCGGGCAACCCCGTGGCCCCGCCGCCCCCGCAGCCGGCCCGCCCGCGGCGCCCGCTCGGTCCCCGCCTGCTGCTCGCCGCGGTGGCGTTCACGCTGCTCGCCGGCGGCGCCGGGTACGCGCTGACGCACCATGCGGCCGCCGGTACGGACACCCCCGACCCGCAGAACAGCCAGCTGACCGTGCCGACCACCGACCCGTCGAAGGCCCCCGGCCCGGCGCCCAGCGGCTACACCTGGAAGGAGGACCCGGCCGGGTTCACCTTCCCGCTGCCGACCGGCGGCAAGCCGTGGGTGCGCTCCACCGACAACAACGAGATCTACTACAGCGCCGACAACAAGGTGCACTACCTCCAGTTCGCGGTGACCGTCGGTCAGCCCCTGACGCCGATGGACCACTTCAAGCAGATGGAGGAGTCCATCACCAAGAACCGCCCGGCCTACAAGCGGGAGGGCCTCACCGCCATCAAGGTGAACGGCCAGGAGGGCGCGGTCTGGGAGTTCAGCTACGCCGCCCTGGACGGCTCGGGCCGCCGCCACCTCAAGGAGGCCGAGTTCCGCACCGAGGACGGCACCTCCTACGACGTGCTGGTGGCCTCGCCGGAGAAGGACTGGCAGGACGCGCTGCGCCGCTTCACGATCGTCCTCAACAACTTCGCCGTGGAGCACTGAGCGTCACCGTTCCACCACGCAACTTGCTGTTACCGGCGGGTACACAACCGGGGCCCGAGGGCCTAGGCTGCGCACCATGACGGACACCACGGCAGACGCACAGGCCCGGTCCACCGACGGCACCGGGCGCAACCCCGCGGCTCCGGGCGGGGGCCGGACGGTCGCCTCGGCGGTCACCGACGCCGTCGTCGCCCGGCTGGCCCGCGGCATCACGGCCGCCCCGGACGCCGCCACCGCGGACACCCGCGCCCCGCTCACCGGCGAGCGGCTGGCGACCCTCCCGCTCTCCACCCCCGCGGACGTCGAGACCGCCTACCGGCTCGCCCGCCGCGCCCAGCAGTCCTGGGCCGCCCTGCCCGTCCGCCGCCGCACCGCCGTCCTGCTGCGCTTCCACGACCTGCTGCTCCAGCGGCAGGACGAGGTCCTCGACCTGATCCAGGCCGAGACCGGCAAGACCCGCCTGCACGCCTTCGAGGAGGTGCTGGCCGCCGCCTCCGCCGCCCGGCACTACGGCCGGAAGACCGCCTCCTACCTGCGCGACCGCCGGCGCGGCGGCGCCCTGCCGGTGCTCACCCACACCCTGGAGGCCCGCCGCCCCAAGGGCGTGATCGGCCAGATCTCGCCGTGGAACTACCCGCTGGAGCTGTCCGTCAGCGACGCGCTGCCCGCCTTCGCGGCCGGCAACGCGGTGGTCAACAAGCCCGACACGCAGACCGCGCTCACCGCGCTGTGGGCCCGCGAGCTGCTGGTCGAGGCCGGCCTGCCGGCCGACGTCTGGCAGATCGTGGTCGGCGACGGCCCGGTGATCGGCCCCGCCGTCGTCGAGCACGCCGACTACGTCTCGTTCACCGGCTCCACCCGCACCGGCCGCCAGGTCGCCCAGCAGGCGGCCGGCCGGCTGGTCGGCGCCTCCCTGGAGCTCGGCGGCAAGAACGCCCTCCTGGTGCTCGCCGACGCCGACCTCGACCGGGCCGCCGAGGGCGCCGTACGGGCCTGTTTCTCCTCGGCCGGCCAGCTCTGCATCTCCATCGAGCGGCTCTTCGTGCACCGCTCGGTCGCCGACGAGTTCCTCGCCCGGTTCACCGCCCGCACCCGGGCGCTGCGCCTCGGCGGCGGCCTCGCCTACGGCGCCGACATGGGCTCGCTGGTCTCCGAGCGCCAGCTGGAGACCGTCACCCGGCACGTCGAGGAGGCCGTCAAGGCCGGCGCCACCGTGCTCACCGGCGGCCGGGCCCGCCCCGACCTCGGCCCGCTGTTCTTCGAGCCGACCGTCCTCGACGGCGTCACCACCGACATGGCGGTCTGCACCGAGGAGACCTTCGGCCCGGTCGTCTCGGTCTACCGCTTCGACACCGAGGACGAGGCGGTGGCCGCCGCCAACGCCACCCCGTACGGCCTGAACTCCAGCGTCTGGACGAAGGACACCCGGCGCGGCCGGGCGGTCGCCGCCCGCCTGCACACCGGCACCGTCAACGTGAACGAGGCCTACGCCGCCGCGTACGGCTCGGTCGCCTCCCCGATGGGCGGCATGGGCGACTCCGGTCTCGGCCGCCGGCACGGCGCCGAGGGCATCCTGCGCTTCACCGAGGCGCAGACCGTCGCCACCCAGCGCCTGATGCCGATCGGCCCCTCGCACGGCCTCGACGACCAGCGCTTCGCGGCGCTGCTGACCACCGGCCTCAAGGCGCTGAAGACCCTCCGCTTCCGGTAGCGGGCAGGCCCGCGCCGACCCCCACCCCCACCCTCGAAGGAGCACCGGCAGATGGCGGACACCGACGGTTTCGACTACGACGTCGTGGTGGTCGGCTCGGGCTTCGGCGGCTCGGTCGCCGCGCTGCGCCTGACCGAGAAGGGATACCGGGTGGCGGTGCTGGAGGCCGGCCGCCGCTTCACCGCCGCCGACCTGCCGAAGAACTCCTGGGACCTGCGCAACTACCTGTGGGCGCCCGCCCTCGGGCTCTTCGGCATCCAGCGGATCCACCTGCTGAGCAACGTGCTCGTGCTGGCCGGTGCCGGCGTCGGCGGCGGTTCGCTCAACTACGCCAACACCCTGTACGTGCCGCCGAAGGCGTTCTTCGAGGACCGCCAGTGGGGCGGCATCACCGACTGGCAGGAGGAGCTGGCGCCCTTCTACGACCAGGCGCAGCGGATGCTCGGCGTCCGGCTGAACCCGACCGTGACGGCCGCCGACACCCACCTGAGGGCCACCGCCGAGCGGATGGGCGTCGGCGACACCTTCCACCTGGCGCCGGTCGGCGTCTTCTTCGGCGACGGCAAGGACTCCGACGGCAGTGCGCAGGCGGCGCCCGGCGGCGAGGTCGCGGACCCGTACTTCGGCGGCGCCGGCCCGGCCCGCAAGGCCTGCACCGAGTGCGGGGAGTGCATGACCGGCTGCCGGCACGGCGCCAAGAACATGCTGATCGAGAACTACCTGTACCTCGCCGAGCGGGCCGGCGCAGAGATCCGCCCGCTGACCACGGTGGCCGGCCTCGACGAGCACCCCGACGGCGGCTACCGGGTCACCACGGTGCCGACCGCCCGCCGCCGCAAGGGGCCGCAGACCGTGCTGCGGGCCCGCCAGGTGGTGGTCGCCGCGGGGACGTACGGCACCCAGACGCTGCTGCACACCATGCGCGACACCGGCCGGCTGCCGCGGATCTCCGCCAAGCTCGGCTTCCTGACCCGCACCAACTCGGAGTCGTTGGTCGGCGCGCTCACCGACAACCGCCGCTACCGGCGCAAGACCGGGGCGCCGCGGGCGGACTTCAGCCGCGGGGTGGCGATCACCTCGTCCATCCACCCGGACGAGAACACCCACATCGAGCCGGTCCGCTACGGCAAGGGCTCGAACGCGATGGGCCTGATGACCATCCTGCAGTTCCCGCACGGCCGGTCCAACCTGCTCTCCTACCTGGCCACCACGGTGCGCCACCCGGTGCTGTCGGCCCGGAACCTGTCCAAGTACCGCTGGTCGGAGCGGACCATCATCGGCCTGGTGATGCAGTCCCTGGACAACTCGCTGACCACCTTCCGCAAGCCCGGCGGCGTCGGCAAGGGCCTGCTGACGGCGAAGCAGGGCCACGGCGCGCCCAACCCCGAGCACATCCCCGAGGGCGAGGAGGCCGCCCGGATCCTCGCCGACGAGATCAACGGCTTCGCCGGCACCAACGTCGGCGAGCTGATGCGGATGCCGATGACCGCGCACTTCCTCGGCGGCTGCCCGATCGGCGCGGACCCGGAGCACGGCGTCATCGACCCCTACCACCGGCTGTACGGCTACCCGGGCATCCACGTGGTGGACGGTGCGGCGGTCTCCGCCAACCTCGGGGTCAACCCGTCGCTGACGATCACGGCGCAGGCCGAGCGGGCGATGTCGCTGTGGCCGAACAAGGGCGAGGCCGACCCGCGGCCCGCGCAGGACGAGGACTACCGCCGGGTGGCGGCCGTCGAGCCGTCCCGTCCGGCCGTCCCGTCCGGTGCGTTCGGGGCGCTGCGGCTGCCGCTGCTGCCCGTGCCGAAGGTGCCCGTCCGCAAGGACTGAGCCCGGTTGACAGCCCGTCGGTGCCGGTGGGACAAACGGGCTCCGGGGGCGGGCGGGGACTGGGGGGACCATGGCGATCTGTACGGACTGCGGGTCGGCGTCGGCACCGTGGGCGCGGCTGTGCGCGGCCTGCGGCCGGCGGTTCGGCGAGCCGGGCGACCGTCCGCCGGCGGCGATGGGCGCGGGGGCCATCGGCGACGTGGCCGAGGTGGCACCGGCCGGCCCGGGCAGGTGGGGCAGCGGCGTCCTCTACGAGCCGCGCGGCAGCGGCTTCGCCGGGCTCGCCGCCGAGTGGCGGCCGGTGCTGCGCGCCCTCCTGGCGCCGACGGTCCTGCTGCTGGCCGCGGCGGTGCTGCCGGCCCTGCCCGGGCCCGGGCTGTGGCCGCCGGACACCGGATTCGGCGACCGGTACCGGGCCTCGCTCGCCCTGGTGCTGACCGCCTTCGGCGCCCCGCTGCACAGCCGCAGCGCGGGTGATGCGGACGGCCTCGCCCTGGCGTCCGGGACGGATCTGCACCTGGTGCCCGTCCTGGTGGCGGCCGGCTGGCTGGCACTGCTGTGGCGGGGGCTGCGGACGGCCCGGCGGCGCGGGGCCGCGGCCGGGCGTGCCGGAGCCGCGGGGGCCGCGGTCCGCATCGCGACGGTGTCCGGCGCGGCGGTGCTGCTGCTGGGGCTGTTCGGGCGGGTCCGGCTCGCGGTGTCGGCCGTGCGGCCGGAGATGGGTCACCGCGTCGTCGGGGTGGAGCTGCCGGTGGCGGTCGCGGTGGCCGCGGCGCTGGCCGGGGTGCTCGCCCTGGCGGTGTTCGACACCGGGGCGCTGCGGGCGAGGGCCGGCCGGTGGCCGGTCCTGTTCGGGCCGGCCGTGCGCGCGGCGGCGGCCGCCGTCGTTCCGGCGACCGTGGCGGCCCCGCTGATCGCCGGGTTGGTGTGGGACGCGCCGGCCTGGGTGTGGCTGCCGCTGGCGGCCAACGGGGGGCTGCTGGTGCTGGGCCGGGGCTCCGGTGCGACGCTGCGGCTCGGCGCCGACGACGCCGTCCAGGACCTGTCGCTGTTCGGGACTTCCGGCGTGGGCGAACTCTGGTGGGCGGCGCTGCTGTTGGCGGTGGCGGGCGCGGTGGTGCTGGGCCGGTCCGCGTACCGGATGCGGCTCCGCGGCCTGGACCGGCTGCGGCTCGCGGCGCTGTACGCGGTGCTGCTGAGTGTGCCGATGCTGCTGGCCGGGGTGTCGCTGCGGGACTGGTTCGGGCCCTCCCCGTCCGGCCCGGCGGAGGGCCGGGAGCACCTGTACACGCTCTCGCTGGCGGCCGGCACCGTCGTGGTGGCCAACCTGCTGTGGGCGGCGCTCGGCGCCCTCGGGCTGCCGGCGCTGTTCGCCGCCGTCCGTCCGGTGCCCGTGGAGCAGTGCGCGCCCCCCGCGCCGGACGCGCCCCCCTCGACCGGCGTGAGGACCGCCGAGGAGCCGCCGGCCCCGCCGTCGCCGTACCGGGCCGAGGTGCTCGACCGGCGGCGCCGGGACTGAGCCGGGCCGGGTGCGCGGTGGTGCGCCCGGAGCGGCGGGCGGTCCGGCCCGGAAAGGCGCCGGCCCCCGGGCCCCGGACAGGGCAAAGGGCCCCGCGGGGGAACGGGGCCCTTTGTCGTTCAGCACTCGGCGTCAGGGCGGCGCCGGTGCTGGGGTGACGGCGCCGGGGGAGGAGCGCCGTCCTGTCGAATGGCTCGGATGTGCGACGGGACGCCCGACGGGTGTGCGGGCTCCGTCGCGTGCGGGGCCGGGTCGGCCCTTACGGAGCGTGAGGCGATAACCGTTGTCGCCGCCGGCTCACGGATCGCCCGGAACCGGAGAGCGCCGCCTGTCACGGCGGGCGGCCAACCCCCACAACCAGCATCGTGATGGACGGAAGCCTTACTGTGCAACCGATTCGGCACAGTTCGCAGCAGTCCGTTTGCCGGTGGAGATCCCTCCGGAGGTCGTCCGGGCACGGGAGAGGGTGCTTCCGCGACGGCTCCTCGGCCGCGGCAGTTCGACTACGCTCCGTAGTAGTGGCAAGCCGGGGCGCACGGGGGCGTGCGAACGGAGCCCGGGTGGTGGGACGGCGGCCCGGGGAGCGGGGCGGCCGGCGCCGGCCGCCCCGCCCCGTCGGTCCGTCCGGCCGCGGTCGGGCTCGCTGTCCCCTGCTGGCCCGATCGCTGCACCGGCGCGCGGTCCCACGGCGGGCGGGGCCCGCCACACGTGCCGGTGGACCGGATCGAGAGATCCACGCGTGGTCCTGCCGACCGTCCGGAGCCGCCCGGGCCTGGCGGGCGCGGTGCGGTCGTACGGTCGTCAGGTGCAACGACCGCGGGCCCGGCCGGTCACGGCGCGGGCCCTCGGCAAGCGGGTGAACCGCCGCGTCGGGGCCGGTGCCGCCGCCGGGCGGCCGAGGGCGTTCGAGCCGCCCGGTAGACTCGGCACCAGACCCTCCCCACACCCGCCGGAAGGCCGTCCGTGTCCTCTGCTTCCCCGGACCAGTCCGCAACCGAGAACGACACCGTCCTGGTCGTCGACTTCGGTGCCCAGTACGCCCAGCTCATCGCCCGTCGGGTGCGTGAGGCCCGGGTCTACAGCGAGATCGTGCCGAGCACCATGCCGGTCGCCGAGATGCTCGCCAAGAACCCGAAGGCGATCATCCTCTCCGGCGGGCCGTCCTCGGTCTACGAGGAGGGCGCGCCGCGGCTCGACCGCGCGCTGTTCGAGGCCGGCGTGCCGGTCTTCGGCATGTGCTACGGCTTCCAGCTGATGGCCATCACGCTCGGCGGCACCGTGGACAACACCGGCGCCCGCGAGTACGGCCGCACCCCGCTGGTCGTCAGCCGCACCGGCTCCACCCTGTTCGAGGGCGTCCCGGCGCAGCACTCGGTGTGGATGTCGCACGGCGACGCCTGCTCCGCCGCGCCGGAGGGCTTCACGGTCACCGCCTCCACCGACGTGGTGCCGGTCGCCGCCTTCGAGAACGACGACCTCAAGCTGTACGGCGTCCAGTACCACCCCGAGGTGCTGCACTCCGACCACGGCCAGCAGATCCTGGAGCACTTCCTCTACCGCGGCGCCGGCATCGCGCCGACCTGGACGACCCACAACGTGGTCGACGAGCAGGTCGCGCTGATCCGCGAGCAGGTCGGCGACAAGCGCGCCATCTGCGGCCTGTCCGGCGGCGTGGACTCCGCGGTCGCCGCCGCCCTGGTCAACCGCGCCATCGGCGACCGGCTGACCTGCGTGTACGTCGACCACGGCCTGATGCGCAAGGGCGAGACCGAGCAGGTCGAGAAGGACTTCGTGGCCGCCACCGGCGTCCAGCTGAAGGTGGTCGACGCCAAGGAGCGGTTCCTGACCGCGCTGGCCGGCGTCAGCGACCCGGAGCAGAAGCGCAAGATCATCGGCCGGGAGTTCATCCGGGTCTTCGAGCAGGCGCAGGCCGAGATCGTCGCCGAGGCCGGCGAGCACGGCGAGTCGGTGGAGTTCCTCGTCCAGGGCACCCTGTACCCGGACGTGGTCGAGTCCGGCGGCGGCACCGGCACCGCCAACATCAAGTCCCACCACAACGTCGGCGGCCTGCCCGAGGACCTCCAGTTCCAGCTGGTCGAGCCGCTGCGCAAGCTGTTCAAGGACGAGGTCCGGATGGTCGGCCAGGAGCTCGGCCTGCCGGAGGAGATCGTCCAGCGCCAGCCGTTCCCCGGCCCGGGCCTGGGCATCCGGATCGTCGGTGAGGTCACCGAGGAGCGCCTGGACCTGCTCCGCGAGGCCGACGCCATCGCCCGCGAGGAGCTCACCGCCGCCGGGCTGGACAAGCAGATCTGGCAGTGCCCGGTCGTGCTGCTCGCCGACGTCCGCTCGGTCGGCGTCCAGGGCGACGGCCGCACCTACGGCCACCCGATCGTGCTGCGCCCGGTCTCGTCCGAGGACGCCATGACCGCCGACTGGTCGCGCCTGCCGTACGACGTGCTGGCCAAGATCTCCACCCGGATCACCAACGAGGTCCGCGACGTGAACCGCGTCGTGCTGGACGTCACCAGCAAGCCCCCGGGCACCATCGAGTGGGAGTGATCCCGCCGGCCGATCGCCAGGCCGATTGAACGACCGCGCCGCCGCCTCCGTACAGAGAGGTGGCGGCGCGGCTGCGTACGCTTCCGGAGCTGCCACGGAACCCGAGCAGTTCCGTGCAGAATCGGACCGGACCTGTCACCAGCCGACAGGCGCGAGCGAAGGGCATCGGCATGACCCCGGGGCACGACGGACACCGGCCGGCGGACGAGACCGCGCTGAGCACCCCCTGGCAGCAGACCGCCACCCGCTACGCGCTGCTGCCGCTGCGCCTCTTCCTCGGCATCACCTTCGTCTACGCGGCCTTCGACAAACTGTCGGACGCCCACTACCTGGCCGGCGCGGGCGACCCCGCCTCCTTCGTCTCGCAGACCCAGGCGGTCAAGGGGGCCAGCCCGATCGGCTGGGCCCTCGACCTCGCCCTGCACGCGCCGACCTTCTTCGCCCTGCTGATCGCCTTCGGCGAGCTCGCGGTCGGCCTCGGCACCCTGCTGGGTCTGTGGGGACGGCTCGCCGCGGCCGGCGGCGCGATGATCAACCTGACCCTGTTCCTCACGGTCAGCTGGAGCATCTCGCCGTACTACCTCGGCAACGACCTCGCCTACCTGATGGCCTGGACCCCGCTCGTGCTGGCCGGCACCCCGTACTTCTCCGTCGACGGCTACCTGGCCGGCCGGGCCCGGCGCGACCGCGCCCGCGGCCTGGCCGAGGACGCCGTCCGGCGCCGGTCCCTGCTGGACGGCGGCATCGCGGCGGTCGCCCTCGGCGGCGCCGGACTGCTCAGCGGCTCGCTCACCGCCACCTTCGGCCGCGACCGCAAGGCCGTCACCGCCGCCCCCGGCCGCACCGCCGAGCCCGCCCCCACCGCCGGCCTCGGCACCACCGGGGCCAAGCCCTCGGTCGCCGCCTCCGCCGTCCCGGTCGGCGGATCCGCCCAGGTCAAGGACCCCTCCAGCGGCGACGCCGTCTACATCGTGCAGCCCACGGCCGGCCAGTACTGCGCCTTCTCGGCGATCTGCACCCACTCCGGCTGCACCGTCGACGCCCCCCGCGACGGCAAGCTGACCTGCCCGTGCCACGGCTCGCGGTTCGACGCCGCCACCGGCGCCGTGGTCACCGGCCCGGCCACCAAGCCGCTGCCCAAGTACGCCGTCACCCGCAGCGGCGACCGGCTGGAACTCGGCGACCGGCAGGCCTGACGGGCGCCCGCCCCCCTCGGCGCTCAGCCCTCCTCGGGCGGCGGCGGCAGCGGCGCGGACCGGCCCCGGCGGAACACCGCCACCACCGCCCCCGACAGCCCTGCCGCCCCCAGCCCGATCAGCACCGCCGGCACGGCGACCCGCGCGTCCACCGTCCGCCCGGACAGCGAGGCCAGCAGGTAGACCACCGCGACCGCGGTGAACACCAGCCCCGAGACCAGCGAGAACGCATTCACCGGATGCTTCCTCATGCCTGCACCACCTTGATGTCCCCGAGCCCCACGCTCAGCGTCAGATCGACCGTCCCGCGGGACGCCGCCCCGCCGGCCGGCCGCACCACGGCCTCCCGGCTGTTGCCCGTGCCCGACAGCCGCTCCCCGTTCGGCAGCAGCACGTCGCCCACCCCGCTGCGCACCGACAGCCGGACCTCGGCGTCCCGCGGCAGCACCACCTTCAGATCACCCGCGCCGACCCGCACCGAACTGCTCAGCGACGCTCCCGCCGGGTCCAGCCCGGTCAGGTCGAGGGTCGCGTCGCCGGCCGCCAGGTCGTAGTGGTCCTGCAGGGCCGCCGCACTCACCGGCGTCCAGGTGCGGTCCCCGAACCCGCCGCTCAGCGAGGTGTCCGAGCCGCCCGAGGCGGCCAGCGCCAGCGTCAGCACCAGCGCCGGCACGGTCAGCCCGCCCACCCGCCCGTACCGGGCGCCCACCAGGATCACCAGCCCGAGCGCCAGCAGCGCCGCGGCCAGCACCGTCGCCAGGTGCACCGGCCCGCCGCGGTGGTCCGCCACCCACCAGGCCAGCGCACCCGCCCCGACCGCCAGCAGCATCCCGGCCGCGCCCAGCGAGCCCCGGCCGCGCTCGTGCACCACCGGCGGGGCCGGCCGGGCCGGCGGCTCCGGCACCGGCGCGGCGCCCGAGGGCTTGCGCAGCGGATCGCCCTCCGGCAGGTCCGTCCGCTGCCACCACGCCTGGGCCGGCACCCCGGGCGGCGGGGTCTGCCCGCCGTACGGATTGCGCTCCGGGTGCCGCGGGTCCCACAGGTAGCCGGACGGACCGGGCGCCGGGGTGTCCGCCGGCACCGTGCCGGCCGCCCGCGCCCTGGCGTGCTGCTCGGCGACCGTCTCGCGGGCCTCCCGCAGCCGCGCGTGCATCTCCGCCTTCCGGCTCTGCCACTCCGCCTGGAAGTCCGCCCCGAACCGCTGCTGCCAGGTCTTCCAGTCCAGGCGCTCCACCGGCTCCTCCAGCCGGTCGTACGGCCCGGCCGGCTCCTTCGGCGCCGCCGTGCCCCGGGACCGGCGGCGCTCGGGGTCGTACCGCACCGCCAGGAAGACCAGGCCGCCGAGCAGCAGCAGCGGGAACAACTGCCCGCCGTCGCCCATCGAGGAGAAGAACACCCCGGTGCCGATCACGGTCAGCAGCACCGCGCCGATCGACTGCCCGTCCACCCGGCCGGTCAGCACCCGCTGCAGCTCCGTCCGGCCCGGGGAGCCGTCCGCCTCCGGCGGGCGCGGCACGATCAGCCAGGCCAGCCCGTACAGGAACAGGCCGAGCCCGCCGGACAGGCAGAGCACCGCCACCACGACCCGGAACACCACCGGGTCGATGTCCAGGTGCCGCCCCAGCCCGCCGCACACGCCGGCCACCACCCGGTGCTCGTCGCTGCGGCTCAGCGGCGGCCGCGGGGGCTCGTTCGGCGCCGCGGCGGCGGCTGCGGTGCTCTGCTCGTCGGTCATGGCACCATCCTGGGGGCTCCCGGGCCGCCGCCCAACCGGCATCGGCCCCCTCCGTACCCTGATCTCTCCCTGAGAGACTTCCGGGCCCGACCCTGATGCACGGGCCCCCGGCGGCATGTGACCATCTGTGGCGTGGCAGCACCCGGCAGCGAGACCCAGCACCCCGAACCCGACGCCCCGCCCGCTCCCGGCACGCCCGCGGAGCCGCCCGGCGGCGGTCCGGCGCAGCCCGCCTACCGGCGGCTGTACCGCAGCCCGCACGGACGGATGCTCGGCGGCGTCGCGCACGGCCTCGCCGTCCACCTCGGCGTGCCGGTGCGCTGGGTCCGCCTCGCGTTCGTCCTGCTCTTCTTCGCCCAGGGCATCGGCGCCCTGCTGTACGCGGCGTTCTGGTTCGTGGTGCCGATCGGCATCGGCGAGCCGGCGCCCGGCGCCGCGACCCAGTGGGCCTACGTCGACGGTGCGTTCGTCCGGGTCGGGGTCGGCGGTGCCCGGCCCGCCGGGCCCGTCAAGGGCCGCCGCCGCGGCCTCGGCCGGCTCCGCGAACTGCTCCAGGGGACCTTCCACGGCGCCCCCGACCCGGCCGGTCCCGGCGGCGCCGCGGCCGCCCCGGACGGCGCCCCCCCCCCCCGGCCCCCCCCCGGCGCCCGCCCCCCGATAGCCCCCAGGCGGGGGGTGGGGGGGGCGCAACCCCCGCG
>NZ_JBHWBW010000187.1:9575-13585 GCF_042735675.1 Kitasatospora sp. NPDC059571 | reverse complement strand
CAGACGGTCAGCAGACCGCGGTTCCGGAGTACAGGTTGCTGTCGGCAACACCGTTCGTCACGCTGCGGGTGTAGTAGCCGCAGGTGGGGCGGTTCCGGAAGTCGTAGGTGTCGCCGGGCCGCAGGTGCCAGATCTTGAAGTCGGAGAACGTCAGGGGCTTGCCGGAGACCGCCTGTTCGGGCTGGTGGTCGCCGAGGACGACGTAGGCGTCCTGGCCGGAGAGGATGGCCAGGCCATTGTTGTCGACGAACAGTGATCCGCCCTCTTCCACGCCGACGCCCCAGGCCTTGCCCGAGGAGGTGAGGCCGTCCTTGATGGCACGAGCGACGAAGGCCATGGTGCGGCCCATACGATCCCGCGTGACGAAGTGGGAGTCGTTGATGGTGTCACCGTAGTTGGGCCAGGAGAACATGCCCGTGGTGAAGGTGACGCTCCGGTCGTACGGGTTGGCGAGTGCGGTGGCGGAGTCGGTACTGGCCGTGCAGGCGTCGTAGACGATCGAACTGTTGATGTGAGTGCCGGCGCTGCCCCCACCCACGCCTCCTCCCTTGGCGACCACCGACTCCACTGATGCCTCGAGCGGTGTGCCCTTCCAATGTGCATAGTTGCACTGGTTGCCGCCTGCGAAGTACACGAACTCGCTGTTGCGGATGTCCGTGTTCACCTGGGTGTTGGAGGCGTCCTGGGTGGAGGTCAGCACGTACGTGGTGCAGGAGTTGACGTTCGACAGGCCGGAGATGACATCGCACTCCGGTGTGGGGCTGCCCGAGGCTGCCGAGGCGGCGAGCACGGTGACGTCGATACTGCCGCTGCCCCCGCGAATGGCGTTGATCGCCGACGTCATCGTGGCCGGCACGATCGCGCCGGAGCCGTTCATCGTATAGGCGGGGCCGTTCCAGGACGTGCGGCTCACGTCGGCTGAACTGCCCTGGCGGTAGCGGGTGACCTTGGCCTCGGCGATGGACGGAAGGGCCACAACCGTTCCGATGGCCATGAGTGTCGCCAGGGCGGCGCGCGCAGTCGTGAGTCGGACGGTCGGGGAGGCGTGACCTCGGGGCATGGATCCTCCAGCTCTTGCGGTGGGGGAACGTGCTGTGGAGTGCCGCCCTGCAGGGGTGCAACAGAACATACAGATGTGCACACTGGAGCGAAAGGTGTACAAAAAATTTCTTCAGGTTCGACGCGCGAGCACTGCGCGGCCCGCCAGTCGGTCGGCATGGCGACGCCGGCGCCTCGCCACAGTGCCGGCGTGCCGATGCCACCCGCCCCGGGGTTTGCCGGACACGTGTGGCATCGACCTGCAGCGTCCGGGATTCCTCCGTTGCCGAGATTTCGCAGGCGCCCTCTGTCGCCGAACCGAGACGGAGCCGTGTGCCCGCGTCGCGCAGATGCGGCCCGGTCGGCGCCCACCCTCTCGGGCCGAGTTCCGCAGGGGGTTCGGGGTCAGCCGGATGACGGGGCGGGCAGCCGGGTCGCAGCTGAAGAAGGTCTGGCCCACCGAGAGCCCGGGCAGGGGTGCTTTCGCCGCTCCTTGAGGATGACCTCGAGACGGAGTCGTTGCATGCAGCACACGTTGAAGCTCGCCTGGGGCCGGCGCCGCCGAGTCGCACAGCCGACGTGGACGAGACCGAATCGCTTGTGACCAGAGCCCCGCACATCGACGCCCTCAGCGGCGGCCTGGTGACGAGTCGAAGTCAGTGGAGTCCTCCTGGCCCGTTTGCCTGCCCGCGCTACTCGCGCAGCGCGGGCAGGATCGTCTCGGCGATCCGGTAGGACTCCTCCAGCAGGGGGTTGCCGGACAGGATGAAGGTGTCGATGCCGAGCCGGCGGAACTCTCGCAGCCGCTCGACCACCTGCGCGGTGCTGCCCACGACGGCGGTGCCGGGCCCGGGCCGGAACAGGCTCATGCCCGGCCACAGGTTGGGGTAGGTCTCCAGCTCCCTGGCCTTCGCGGGCACCCTGCCGCCGTGCTGCCGGAACTGCCGGGCCCAGCCCTCGCCCTCGCGGGTGTCCGGGTCGCCCAGCATCCGGGCGTAGGTCTGCGGGCTGGTCACGTCGAGCAGCCGGTCGGCGGCCGCCCAGGCCTCCGCCTCTGTGTCCCGCACGATCAGGTGCAGCCGCAGGCCGAGCCGGAGCTGCCGGCCGTGCGCGGCGGCCCGTCCTCGGACCCGGTCGAGCTTCTCCTTGAGCGGGCCCGGCGGCTCGCCCCAGGTGAGGTAGACGTCGACGTGCTCGGCGGCGAGCTCGATCCCGGGGGCGGAGGACCCGCCGAACCACAGCGGTGTGTGCTTGCCGCCCTGGATCGGGGCGAGCTCGCGCAGGTTCGCCCCGGCGGAGGTCAGCTCGTAGAACCGACCGTGGTGGTCGAAGACCTCACCGGCGGTCAGCCGCTTGACCAGCGACCAGTACTCGGCACTCAGCTCGTACCGTTCGTCGTGGTCGAGCTGGAGGCCGGCCTGGCGGAGCTGCTCGGTGGAGCCGTTGACCACGTTGAAGCGCAGCCGGTCCGGGCCGAAGAGGTGGGCGAAGGTCAGGGCCTGCTTGGCGAGCTGGGTGGGGGAGACCAGGCCCGGGTGGACCGCCAGCAGCGGCTTGAACCGGGGCCCGGTCACGGCGGCCAGGGCACTCGCCAGCGGCCACACGTCGTAAAGGTCGGTGGCGAACAGGGCACCGTCGAAGCCCGCGCGGTCGGCGGCGACGCCGAGTTGTTGCAGGTAGGCGAGGTCGACGCGGCGGCGGCCGGCCGGCTCCCAGGGGTAGGCGCCCTCGCGGGGGATGACGTACCAGAGGATCTCGGGGCGGGTCACGGCCGGGCCTCCAGGGCGGTGCGGACGGCGGCGTCCAGCCCGGGGTGGCGGGCCTCTGAGACGTCGATCGCCCGGGGCAGGAAGCCCGCGTCGGCGAGCAGGTCGGCGGCCTCCTGCTGCTCGGCGAGGAAGGCGTCGCAGACCGGTTCCAGCCGCCAGGGCAGGACGGCCAGCGCCTCCCGCCAGTCGGCGGCGGTGCCACCCTGGTCGGCGGCGGCGATCTCGGCGGCCTCGTCGAGGTGGCCGGCCGCCCAGGCGTCCGCGCGGCGCAGCGCCTCCACGACGAGCGCGAGCAGGTCGGGCCGGCGGTCGGCGTACTCGCGGCGGGTGAAGAACACCGACCGGTCGGTGATCACGTCGCCGGCCTCGGCGAGGGTCCGGACCGTGCCGGCCCGCCGGGCCGCCGCGAGCTCGGCGCCCTGCGCGACCCAGGCGTCCACCGTGCCGTCGATCAGGCGGGCGTACGAGCCCGCGTCGGCGCGGACCGCCGTCACCTCGCGGCCGTAGGTGAGGCCGGCACCGGCCAGGGCCTTCGCGGTGAAGTGGGTCTGCCAGGAGCCGACGGCCAGCTCCACGGTGCCGTCCTTGAGGTCGGCGACGGTGCGCACCGGCCCGTCGGCGCGGACCAGCAGCGCGCCGTGGCCGGGACGGGGCGCCGAGACGGCGAGGTACACCAGGTCGTGGCCGGCCGCCTGGGCGCTGAGCGGCGGGGTGGAGCCGGTGCCGCCGACGTCGATGCCGCCCGAGCGCAGGGCCTCTGCGGTGGCGAGGCCGCCGACCTGGTGCCACACGGCGTCCTCGCCGAGCGGTGCCAGCAGCTCCTCCAGGATGCCGAGCCGGGACAGGTGGTAGAGGGACGGGTTGGCGTTGTGGACGCCGAGGTGGACGGTCATGCGGAACGCTCCGGAGTCGAGGGGCCGGTCGGAAGGACGGGGTCGGTCGGGTCGGTCGGGTCGGTGGCGCGGACGCCGAGGTCGGCGAGCAGCCGGGTGCGCAGTGCGGCGAAGGCGGGGTGGGACCCGTCGCGCGGGCCGGCCAGAGCGACGCGCTCGTCGGTGACGAGGCGCCCGTCGCGCAGCACGGCGACCCGGTCCGCGAGGCGGATCGCCTCGTCCACGTCGTGGGTGACCAGCAGGACGGCCGGGCGGTGTACCCCGCGCACCCGGCCGACCCGGGCCTGCATGCGCACCCCGGGGAGCGCGG
>NZ_JBHWBW010000187.1:0-9565 GCF_042735675.1 Kitasatospora sp. NPDC059571 | reverse complement strand
GTCTGGTGAGCGGCGCCCCGCGCGCGCCCGGCTGCGGCCCGCGTGCGCGTTCTGTTAGCGCTCTCACGCCGGTTGCGATTCTCCGGGCCGTGGCGGGCGCTCTCGCGCGGGCCCGCCCCCGACCAGGTCCTGCATGCGCAGCCGGGTGAGCGCGTCGAGGGCGGCGAACGGCTCGTCCAGCAGCAGCAGTTCTGGTTCGCGCAGGAGCGCCCGGGCGAGCGCCGCGCGCTGTGCCTCGCCGCCGGACAGCGTGGCGGGCCAGGCGCGCTCGTGGCCGGCCAGGCCCACCTCGGCGAGCGCCCGCCGCCCGGCCTGCCGGGTGGTCTCGCCGCGCGGCAGGCCGATGGTGACGTTGCCGAGCACCCGCTTGGACGGGACGAGCCGGGGCTCCTGGAAGACGATCGTGCGGGCCGGGGGCACCAGCACCGTGCCCCCGTCGTGCCGGTCGAGCGCGCCGAGGATGCGCAGCAGCGTGGTCTTGCCGGTGCCGCTGGCGCCGAGCAGGGCCAGGAACTCGCCGCGGGCGATGTCCAGGTCCAGGCCGTCGAGCACGTGCCGGTCGCCGAAGGTGCGGCGCAGGCCGCGGATCCGGACGGCGGCGTCCACGGTCGCGGCCGGTGCGGGGGCGGTGACGGGCGCGGTGGTCATCGGGAGCCTCCGGTGGGTGTCCGCCACGGCATCAGCAGGCGTTCCAGCCCGCGGACGGTGCCGTCCGCGACCAGGCCGATCAGTCCGTAGATCAGGATGCAGACGGTGAGGATGTCGGTCCGCGAGTACTCCTGCGCGGTGGACATCAGGTAGCCGATCCCGGCGGTCGAGTTGATCTCCTCCGCGGCGATCAGGGCGATCACGCTGAGCGTCATCGACAGCCGCAGGCCGGAGAGCAGCGCCGGCAGCGCGGCCGGCAGGACCACCTGGCGGACCACGGCGAGCCGGCCGAGTCCGAAGCTGCGCACCGCCTCCACCAGTTTTCGGTCGGTGTTGCGCACACCGCCGGAGGCGGAGACGTACATCGGGAAGCTGGTCGCCACCGCGATCAGCACGATCCGGGCGGTCTCGCCGATGCCGAACCAGACCATGAACAGCGGGACGAAGGACAGGAACGGCACGGTGCGCAGCAACTGCACCGAGGAGTCCAGGAGTTCCTCGCCGAGCCGGGAGAAGCCGGTGAGCACGCCGAGCACCAGTCCCGTGCCGGCGCCGATCGCCAGTCCGCTGCCGGCCCGGGTCAGGGAGACCCGCAGGGCCTCGCCGAGCTGCCCGTCGCTCCACAGTTCGCCGAACGCGGCGAGGACCTGGCCCGGGGAGGCGAGCAGGGAGGGGCTGAGCAGGCCGGAGGCGGAAGCGGTGATCCAGGCACCGAGAAGGGCCAGCGGGCCCAGGGTGCGCAGGGCCGTGCCCACCCCGCGCCGGCGGGGCCTGGCCAGGCGGGGCCGCGGGGGTACCAGCGCGGTGGTCACCGGGCCTCCTTCGGGAGGGCGGCGACGTCGATCAGGTACGGCTTGACGTCGAGGTACTCCTTGGTGATCCCCTGGTCGGCGAAGAACCGGGCGACGGTGTGGAAGTGCTCCAGGTCGGCGCCGTTGATCGGCTCGACGGTGCCCCGGGCCCGGTCGATCGGGACCTGCACGGCCTGCTGGGCGGGGCTGACCGCCTCCGGCCCGGCGGTGGTGTTGACGTTGAGGTACGCGGCCGGGTCGGCCTGCTGCTTGAGGCCGGCCTCGTGCAGGTACTCGTAGAACGCCCGGACCACCTCGGGGTGCTGCTCGGCGAAGCCGGTGCGGACGGCCCACACGGCGTAGTTCTCCGAGCCGACCTCGCCGCCGGTGACCAGGAAGCGGGACTTCCCGCCGGCGAGCTGCGGCACCGCGTAGGTGGCCCAGGTCGACCAGGCGTCGACCTGGCCGGAGGCGTACACCGGGCCGATCTGGTTGGGCTGCAGGTAGACGCGCTGGACCTGGTCGACCGGGACGCCGTTCTGCTGGAGGGCCTTGAGCAGGAGGTACTCGGCGGTCCCGCCGTGCCAGACCGCGACCTTCCGGCCCGCGAGGTCCTTGACGGTGTGCAGGGGCGAGTCGCTCTTGACGATGATGCCCTCGCCCAGCTTGTCGGGGGCGGTGGCGGCGAACAGGCGGAAGCCGGGGGACTGGGCGAGCGCGGCCGTGGCGGAGGTGATCGAGCCCTGGGCGACGTCCAGGGCGTTGCTGTCGAGGGCCTGCGCGGCGGGGGCGAAGGGGCCGGAGGTCCCGGTCCACTGGACCTTGGCGTGCACCTTGGCCAGGGCTCTGGCCAGTGAGCCGTCCTTCTTGCCGAGGGCGAGGACCCCGGAGTTGCCGTCCTCGGGGATGCGGATGGTGATGGTCGCGCCGGTGCTGTCACCGCCGGTGCCGGAACCGCCGGTCGTCGAGGAGCAGGCGGCGAGGGCGAGCGAGCTGAGCAGGGCGGCGGTGGTCAGGGTGAGGCGGCGGATCGTCATGGCGGCTGTGCTCCAGAGATCTGGCGGTGGGAAGGGGCAGTGGGAAGGGGGGTCAGGTGGTGAGCAGGGCGTGGGCGCGCCGCAGCGGTTCGGGATCGGCCCAGGCCCGGACGTCCACCGGCGCGGGCAGGAAGCCGTGTGCCGAGAGGAACCGCTGCTGCCGTTCCAGCAGGGCCAGGCGTTCCTCGGACAGGTCGAGGCCGAGGCCGTCGGCCGTGGCGGCGGCCCGGTAGGCGCCGGCGACGCCCTCGGGCCCGGCGCCGGTCTCCGCGCCGAGGATCCGGGCCAGCTCGGCCGGGTGGCCGCGGGCCCAGTCCGCCGACTCCAGCAGCACCGCCAGGAAGCGGGCCACCAGGTCCGGGTGCTCGTCCAGCAGTCGCTGGTGCACGGTGACCGGCCGCGGGGTGCCGTTGTTGACCCTGGCCCGGCGGTCCGGGGCGGCGTCGAGGTCGACGGCCACCCGGGCGCCGTACCGACGGGCCGCTTCGACGGCGAGTGCACCCTTGACGTACACCGCGTCCACCCGGCCGTCCCGCAGCGCGGCCAGCTCGCCCTCCCACTGGCCGTCGGGGGAGCCGGGCACCTCGACCAACTCGGCGTCGGCCAGGGTCAGTCCGGCCAGGGACAGGGCGCCGGCGTGGCCGTGCAGGGCCATCGCCCGCCAGAAGTCGATGGCGATCGGGTGGCGGGGCACGGCGAGGCGCAGCCCGGCCAGTGCGGCCGGGGAGTCGACCGGGCTGTCCTCGCGGACGAGCACCGCCTGGCGCTCCTCGATCCAGGTCAGGGCGATCAGCCGGGTCGGCTCGCCGCGCGAACGCGCCCACAGTGCCGGCACGTTGCCGCCCTCCCGGAACAGGCCGGGCAGCTCGTGCGTGAAGTGCGCCCCGGCCAGCCGGCCGTCCGGCGGCAGGTCCTGCAGGGAACGGACGGTGATCCCGTCCGGTGCGAACTCCTCGGCGAGGCGGCCGCGATCGGCGGCGACGCCGGTGGCGGTGGGAACGGGGCAGCGGGTGAACCAGAGTTCGTCCGGCAACGGACACGCTCCAGAGGGGGGGAGGGGTGAGCGGGCGGGAGGGCGGCTGTGCCGCGGAGTGGGAAGGCGCGGTCAGCGACAGGAGGGCGCCGAGGCGGCGCGCAGCGGGCGGCACGGGGTCATCGCGGGCTGCTCCTTCCTGCCTCGGTGGTCCTGCGGTGCGTCTGCCGAGGACACTTCCACGGCCGGTCGACGGGCGGCAAGGTTTCCCACATTGCGGGAAGCGATCGTCATCGACCGTTGATGACGGGCAACCCGCCGTTCATGATCGTGAAACAGTTGCCAAATGCTGAAATACCTCCGCATGCTTGGGACATGACGACCGACACCCGCGCGAGCACCGGATCACCCGGCAGCGCCCCCGGCGGCGCCCAGGCGGTCAGCCGCGCCCTCGGCCTGCTGCACTGCTTCCGCGACAACGCCGGCGAGCTCAGCGCGTCCGACCTGGCCCGCCGCACCGGCCTGTCGGTCTCCACCGCGCACCGCCTCGCCCGCACCCTGGTCGCCGGACACTTCCTCGAACAGGACGAGCGCACCTCCCGTTACCGGCTCGGCCCCTCCGTCGCCGAACTCGGACGGCTCTCGCTGCACCAGCGCGGCATGCACCGGGCCGAACCCGAACTCGCCGAACTGGCCCGCCGCACCGGCGCCACCGCCGACCTCGCGATCCGCAGCGGCCCGCACGCGGTGATCCTGGTCGGCGGGTCCGTCGACCCGGAGGCCGGCCTCGGGCTGCGCCGCCCGCTGCACTCCACCGCGCTCGGCAAGGTCCTGCTCGCCTGGGCCCGCCCCGGCGAGGACGACCTGGACGGCCTGGTGCTGACCGCCCACACCGAGCACACCATCACCGACCCGGCCGCGCTGGCCGCCGAACTCGCCCTGGTCCGCGAGCGAGGCTACGCACTGAACGAGGGCGAGTCCGCGGTCGGGGTGCGCACCCTGGCCGTGCCCGTGCTGAACGCCAGGGGCGAGGCGCACTCCGCGCTCGCGCTGCGCTCCACACCCGAGCTGCTCGACGACGCGGCCCTGCCCCGGCAGCTGGCCCGCGCCCTGGCCTGCGCGAACGCCTTGGAGATCCTGCTGCTGCCGCCCGGAGAGCGGCGGGTCCGCAGCGGGGAGTGACCCCCGCCCAGCCCCGTGCGGACCCGTGTGGCCTTTGGGGTTGCAGTAGAGCCGCGTCGCGGGGGCCTACCGGGCGATGGGAGCCGGGCCTCGGCGTATTCGACGCGCTGCGCCGACGGATGGGACGCGTTGCGCTCGGCGGGCCGCGGTCGCCGCGAGCGGGGACAGGCTTCGCGCCAGTGGCGGCCGGTGCACCGGTGAGCGCCGGCGCGGGTGGCGGCGACCCCGTGCGCCAGGTTCGGCGACCGAGGAGGTGCACTCCATCTCGGTCCTGCGGTCGAGGTGGTTCACGGGCGCGCCGATGATTGTGCCGGGAAGCCGGAGTGGGGCTTCGGCTCCGCTTCGGTCGGGTGGTACGGGGACGGGTGCGAGGTCGGGGACGATGGCGTGTCCCTCGACCGCGCGTCCGATCTGGCGATACTCGGTCACGGGGTGGCGATGACGAGGAGCGTCCTGGCGGGGGCCGGCCCGGCGAGGCGGCAGCGGTGGGAAACGTCGCCGCGGTGGTGGGCACTCTGTCCGGCCCGAAGGGTGAGCGGCTCCTCGCCCCGGATCTCCAGGACGACCTCGCCCTCCAGGACGTAGAGGAAGTCCTCCCCGGGGTGCTCGAACCAGCCGCGCTCACCCTGGCCGGGTTCGAAGTGGTGCTCGTAAGCCTCCATCAGACTGCTGCGCCCGCCGGGGATGAGCACCTGCGCGATCTGGCCGGCGCCCTCGCTGACCCGGATCACCTGCGGATCGCTCTCGTGGCTGACGGTGCCCGGGCGTGCGGGCGGCCGTAGGAATGCTCCCGGCGGAACGTCCAGGGCCTCGGCGATGCGGTAGATCGAGGTGAGGCTCGGGGTGGTGAGCCCGCGTTCCAGCTGGCTGAGGAAGGGCTGGGAGAGGCCGGAACGGGCGGCGAGTTCGGCCATCGGGACGCCGCGCTCCTTGCGGCGGCTGCGGACCAGTCGGCCGACGGCGAGGGCCTCGGGGGTGGGTTCAGGTCGGGACACGTTGGTGAACGTATCCCATCGCTACGGGGTGGACGGAGACCCCGGAAACGTTTCGCACGGCTGCAACATGCTGTTTATAAGTGTGGTCAATTATTGGTGTCACTTATATCGGCTCGGGTGGACGCCCGGCAGCCATGAGGAGACGACCGCGTGCACCCCACCGGACCCCCGCCCGACCGGGCCCTGACCCGCCTTGCTCCGCCACTGGCAGCGGCCGTCGCCGTGCTCGCCGGCTGGACCGCGCTGGCGGCCTCCGGCACGGTGGCCCAGGGCCTGCTGCCCTCCCCCGCCGCCACGTGGCGCGCCCTCGACGAGAGCGCCCGCACCGGCACCCTCTGGAGCGACCTGGCCGCCAGCCTCGGCCGGGCCGGGCAGGGGTACCTCCTCGGCGCCGCCGTGGGCAGCGCGCTGGGCTTTGCCACCGGCTACCTGCCGCGGCTGTCCGCCGCGGTGACCCCGCTGGTCTCCTTCCTGCGCCCCATCCCCGCGATCGCCCTGGTACCGCTGGCCACCGCCTGGTTCGGCATCGGCGAGACCGCCAAGCGCCTGCTGATCGCCTACGCCGTCCTGCTCGCCGTCTGGCTCTACGTCCACCACGGGGTCTCCCGGGTGCCCGTGGCCCACCTGCGCGCCGCCCGCTCACTCGGAGCGCCACTGCACCGCCGGTTCGTCGAGGTGCTGCTGCCGGCCGCCCTGCCCGCACTGCTCGCCGCACTGCGGTACGGAGCCTCGGTCGCCCTGCTGGCCCTGGTGGCCGCCGAACTCGGCGGCGCACAGAGCGGACTGGCCTACCGCCTGCAGGTGGACGGGCAGTACCTGCGGACCGACCGGATGTTCGCCGGGCTGCTGGTACTGGGCCTGCTCGGCGTGGCCGTGGATCTCGCCCTGGCCGCGCTCGGCCGCCGGATCGTCCACTGGAGTGAGTCATGAGCCGCAGCATCCACCTGGAAGGTCTGGCAGTCGGCCACGGGCCGCGCCGGCGCAATGCCTCCGTCCTCGCACCCACCGAACTCGAGCTCACTGCCGGCTCGTTCACCGCCGTGCTCGGACCGAGCGGCTGCGGCAAGTCGACCCTCCTCAACGCCGTCGCGGGCTTCGTCCGCCCCACCGCGGGCCGGGTGCTCGTCGATGGCCGACCGGTCGCCGGCCCGGGACCGGACCGGGGCATGGTCTTCCAGCACTACGCGCTGTTCCCCTGGCTCACCGCCCGCGGGAACGTCGAATTCGCGCTCAAACGCCTCGGCCTCCCGCGCGCGGAACGCCGCCGCCGAGCACTGGCCGCACTGGCCGACGTCGAGTTGGTCGACGGCGCCGAGAAGTACCCGGCACAGCTCTCCGGTGGCATGCAACAGCGCGTCGCCCTGGCCCGGGCGCTCGCCGCCGAACCCGACGTCCTCCTCATGGACGAGCCGTTCGGCGCCCTCGACGCCCTCACCCGAACCCGGATGCAGAACCTGCTCCTCCGGCTGTGGCGGCGCACCGGAACCACCGTGCTCTTCGTCACCCACGACCTCGACGAGGCGCTCGCGCTCGCCGAACGGGTCCTGGTCCTCGGCGGGAAGCCCGGCCGGGTCCTCGCCGACCACACCGTCCCGTCGGGCCGACCCGACCCCGCACTCCGCACCCTGATCGCCCACCGGCTCGGCCACGGCTGAGCCACCATCCTCCGTCCACCGAAGGAAACCCTCACCATGTCCAGACCCCGCACGGCCCTCGCCCTGCTGCTGGCCACCCTGCTCACCACCGTCGCCACCGCCTGCTCGACCACACCCGCAGCGGCCGGGGACCCGACCGTGACCATCGCCGGCGGCGACTACCTGGGCGGCGCCCCCGTCTACGTCGCAGAGGACCACCGGCTCTGGTCCACCGAACACGTCGAGGCGAAACTGCAGGCATTCGGCACCGGACGGGACGCCCTCAACGCCGTCCTCGGCGGCCAGGCCCAGCTCGGCATCGTCGGCGACCTGCCCGCTGTCACCGCCGCCCTCACCGGGCGCGACCTGCACATCGTCGCGGACCTGTCCAGGTTCTCCGACTGGCGGCTGCTCACCCGCACCGACCGTGGCATCACCGGCTTCGACCGCCTCAAGGGTCACCGGATCGGCCTGCCCCAAGGCACCAACGTCGAGTACGCACTCTCCCGCATACTCGCCTCCACTGGCCTCACCGCCGGCGACATCCACATCGTGAACCTCGCCCCCAACCAGGTCCCCGCCGCCCTGGCCCGCGGCGACATCGACGCCGGCGCGACCTTTCCCAGCTTCTACGACGCCACCCGCACCGTCCTCGGCGACCGCTACGCCGAACTGCGCTTCACCGGCTACACCGCCCACACCCTGCTGGTCGCCGGCCCGGCCGCGACCGACGTGGGCACCACCGCCGTACTGCGCGCCGTACTGCGGGCCCAGGCCGAGCTGACCGCCGACCCGGCCGCCGCCCGCCGCGCCGTACTCGCCCAGTCCCACGGCACCCTGCAGAGCGGCTACGTGAACGTCGTCCAGCCCGCCTACGAGTACCGGCCGACGCTCTCCGCCGAACTGCTCCAGCAGCTCCAGGACGAGGCCGGCTGGGCCAAGGTCGCGCAGGGCCTGCCGGGCGCCGCGGACCGCGCCGCACTGCTCGGCCGACTGCACACCGGCCCGCTCGCCGCCGTCGACCCGGCCGCCGTGACCGTCCGCTGAATCCCCCTACCCGACCCGTCCAGGAGTTCCCGATGACCGTCGACCAGAACACCCTCCGCCGGCGCGGCCTCGGCCTGCGCGCCCACGACCCCGCGCGCAGCTGGGGCGGCTACACCCTCTACACCCCGATCGCCGGCCCCGGCGACGTCCACCTGATCGACATCGAGGGCCGCCCCGCCCACACCTGGCGGCTGCCGCACCCGCCCGGGCGGCACGCGCAACTGCTCGCCAACGGCAACCTCTTCTACCAGGGCAAGGACACGAACAGCCCCAGCCTCTTCCCGATCTGGGACGTCTACCACGGCGGCGTCCTCCAGGAGATCGCGCCCGACGGCACGGTGGTGCGCGAAGTCCGCCACCCCTACCACCACCACGACGCCTCCGTGCTCCGCAACGGCAACCTGCTCGTGCTCGGTGTCGAACCGCTCGCCGCCGCCGACGCCGCCCGGATCCGCGGTGGCATCGCCGGCTCCGAGGCACCCGACGGAGTGATCTACGGCGACGTCGTGTACGAGCTGACCTGGGACGGCGAAGTGGTGTGGCGCTGGGCGGCGATCGAGCACCTCGACCCCGAACAGACCCCGCTCAACCCGCACTTCGCGCGCGAGCACTGGCCGATGGCCAACACCGTCAACGAACTCCGCGACGGCGGGGTCGTGGTGGGGTTCCGCAGCGCCTCCACCGCCGTGGCGATCAATCGTGCGGACGGTACGGTGCGCTGGCGGATCGGCCCGGACGTGCTCGCCCAGCAGCACTACCCGCACGAGCTCGCCGACGGACACATCCTGGTCTTCGACAACGGCACCTACCGGGACACCACCTCGGTGCCCTACTCGCGCGTCGTCGAGATCGACCCGGCGGACGGCCGAACGGTCTGGACCTACGAGGACAACCCGCCGCAGAACTTCTACAGCCCCTACATGTCCAGTGCCCAGCGCCTGCCCAACGGCAACACCTTCATCGCCGAGGGCTCCTTCGGCCGCCTCTTCGAGGTCACCCCCGAGGGCGACGTGGTGTGGGAGTTCGTCGTCCCCGAGTTCGGCGCCTTCGGCCGGGGTGTCGGCCTGGAGTCCTCCCGTGGCGCGCAGAACGCCGTCTTCCGGGCCTACCGGTACTCCGGCGAGCAGATTCCCTGGCTCTGACACCGGTCCGACACTCCGGGTTGCGGGCGGGGGGGGGGCGCCCCCCCGCCGGGGCCGGCCCGGGCCCCCCCCCGCCCCGAAACAAGAAGAACCACCGCCCCGGGGCCCCGCCCCCA
>NZ_JBHWBW010000186.1:0-13653 GCF_042735675.1 Kitasatospora sp. NPDC059571 | reverse complement strand
GCCCGGGCCTACTCGGCGGGAGCGGTCCGCCCCGGAAGGCCGTGGAACGGGCGGGCGTAGGAGGTGAGGTAGCGGGCGGTCGGGCTGCCGACGCCGGTGACCGCGTCATAGCCCTCGGTCGCGGCCAGCGAGGTGTCGTGGCCCATCGTCCGCAGCGAGACCACGGTGCCGCCGGCGGCGTCGACCCCGTTGGCGAAGTCGACCCGGACCTGGGCGAGTTCCGTCCCCGCGCCGAGCGGGTGGTCGGTGACGTCGTGGAACGCGCCGCTGCGGTAGCGGTCGTAGACGGTGGGATTGGCGAAGCCGATCGGCGACCCCTTGGCCTGCTGGGCGAGGGCCTGCAGCGCCGCGATCACCGGGCAGGCGAGGCTGGTGCCGCCGATCCGGTACTCCGCGTACCGCACCGTCCCGTCGGGGAAGGCCTGCGTCTGGCCGACCAGGAAGCCGGTGTTGGGGTCGGCGACGGCGGCGATGTCCGGCACCACCCGGTTGCGCCCGCCGTTCGCCCCGGCCAGTGCCGCCGGCACCACGCCCCGCTGGTAGGGCGGCTGCGGGAAGCGGGCACTGGTGCCGCCCCCGGCGCCGCCGTTGAAGGCGCCGGGCAGGTCGACCCAGCTCGTGCCGTCCGCGGACAGCACCGACTTCAGCGTCCCCCAGCCGGTCTCGAACCGGTACCCGCCGTCCTGCCGCAGCGCCAGCGAGGTGCCGCCGACCGCGGTCGCCCACGGCAGCGACGCCGGCATGTCGGTCTGCTTGGTGCCGCTGTTGTCGAGCTCGTCGCCGTCGTCGCCGCTGGAGAAGTACAAGCCGATCCCGGTGGCCGCGCCGCGCTGGAAGAGCTGCTGGTAGACCCGGTCGAACGCCGGGTCGGAGGCGTTCTCCGGCTCGCCCCAGGAGTTGGAGACGATGTCCGCCAGGTGCCGGTCGACGACCCGGTCGAGGGCGTCGATCAGGTCCTGGTCGTAGCAGGAGGCGGCCCCTACGTACGCGATGTCCGCGGCCGGTGCCACCGCGTGGACCGCCTCGATGTCCAGGGTCTGCTCCCCGTACCAGCCGGCGGCGCCGCAGCCCTCCGGATCCACCGACGGGTCGGCGGTGTGCGTCCACACCGCCGGGTCGAACCGCAGCAACTGGTCCCTGCCGTACGGCGCGTCACCGTGCCCCGCGGCATAGCGGGTCACGTCGTCGCCGATCGTCGGCGAGTCGTACGCGTCGACCACCGCGACCGTCACCCCGCTGCCCGTCAGGCCCGTCGATGCCGCCCCGTACGCGCCGCGCAGCGCGGCCCCGTCCAGCCCCTTGATCACGTACGGCCGCACCGCACCGTACGCCGCCGGGGTGCCGGCGGCCGGGCGGGCGCCGAAGAAGTCCGAGAACGGACCGGAGTTGGCGAAGGCGCCGCCGGGGCCGGGCAGGGTGTCCCGTCGGCCCCCCGAGCCCGGGGAGACCCGGCTCGGCGACGTGGTCAGACCGGTCACGCTGAGCACGTCCTCGGCCAGCCCGGCGGGCACGCTCACCTCACCCGCCGGGGCCCGGTACGTCCGGCCGTCCCGCGCGTACTCGTGCAGCGCCGTCCCGAAGGCCCGCTGCGCCCCCGCCGCGTCGCCCTGCACCGCGAGGTAGTGGCCGGTCTCCGCGACGACCCGCAGCCCCGCCGACGCGAGCCACTCCCGGACCCGTCCGTGCTGCTCCTCGCCCGACCCGAAGCGCGCCTCCAGCGCGGCCGCGGTGAGGTAGGCGCCGTAGGAGCGGGACGAGGGGTCGGAGACCTGCCGCGCGTACTCCTCCAGCCCGCGCCGGTCCCGGCCGGCCAGGTAGACGCGGGCGGTCACCGGCGACGAAGCGGCCGCCTCGCCGCGGTCCGCCGACGGCTGCGCCCAGGCGGGCCGGGAGTTCGGGACGACCGCGCGGCCCCGGCGCGGGGCCGGCGTGTCCGCCCGGGCCGGGACGGCGCCGGCCGCGGCGAGCAGCGGGAGGAGGACGGCCAGGGCGGCCGCCCGGCCTCTGGAACAGGAACTGCGGATGCGCATGGAGCCCTTCCCGGTCGGCATTCCGGGACCGGGTCGCACGGGTCCGGCGGGCGTCGCGACGACCGCGCCGGCCGTGGCGTCCTGCTGCCGCCACCACGCGGGCGCACCCGGCCGCACGGGACCCGCGGCGTGCGGGGATCACACCGTAGCCCGCAGGTCACGCCCCTCGGGTGCAGCGTTCTGACGGGTCGTCGGGATCCATCCGCGTGGCCTAGGGCGGCGTCCTGCGGGCGGCCGGACGCCGGCTCAGCCGACGTCCCACAGGAAGCGGTGGGTGTGGATGCCGAAGTACGGGAAGGACTGCACCTGCCGGACCCCCTCGATCGGCCGGACCACGTCGTTGACGAAGTCCAGCAGCTCCCGCGGGCCCGGGCAGACCACCTCGGCGAACAGGTCGAAGCCGCCGGAGGTCAGCACCGAGTACACCACCTCGCCGTGTCGGGCCAGCTCGTCGGCGACCGCCCGCGGATCGCCGTCCACGCCGACGCCGAGCAGCGCCATCGCCTGCCCGCCCATGCCCATCGGGTCGGTCACCCCGACCACCTGGACGGCCTTGGAGTCCAGCAGGCGCTGGAGGCGCTGGCGCGCCGCCGAGGCGGACAGCCCGACCCGGGGGCCGAGGTCGGCGTACGCGATCCGGCCGTCGCTCTGCAGTTCCCGCAGGATCGCGCGGTCGATGTCGTCCACGGTGTACGTCCTCCCTCGGCCCGGGTCGCCGGAAGCCTACCGGCCCGCCGTCAGCCCGCCAGGTGGGCGAGCGCGGCGGCGAACACGTCGGTGTGCGCGTCCACGTCCTCGACGGTGGTCGCCGGGCACATCAGCGCCATGTTGTGGAACGGGGTCAGCAGGATGCCGCGGTTGGCCAGGTAGAGGTGCAGGTAGTCCTCCAGCTCGGGGTCGGCGACGGCCGCGGACTCCGTGCCGGTGCGCGGCGCCGGGTCGGCGAAGCGGTACTCGGTCCGCGCGCCCAGCCGGCTCACCGACCACGGCAGCCGGTGCGCGTCGATGCCGGCCCGCACGCCCGACTCGAACCGCTCGGAGAGCTTGTCCATCCGCTCGAACGCCTCCTCGGTGAGCACGTGCTCCAGGGTGGCGCGCATCGCGGCCACCGACAGCGCGTTGCCGGCCAGCGTGCCGCCGACGCCGCCCATGTCCACCAGGTCCAGGTCGCTGCGGCCCAGCAGCCGGTCCGCCAGCTCGGCGGAGAGCCCGTACGCGCCGGCCGGGATGCCGCCGCCGATGGCCTTGCCGATGGTCACCATGTCCGGCTCCAGGTCCCAGGCCGCGGTGCAGCCGCCGGGGCCGGCCGAGAAGGTGTGCGTCTCGTCGTTGATGAGCAGCACGCCGTGACGGCGGGTCAGCTCCCGTACGCCCGCCAGGTAGCCGGGCTCGGGCAGCACGATGCCGATGTTGGTCAGTGCGGGCTCCATCAGCACGGCGGCGACGTCGCCGTGCGCCAGCTCGCGCTCCAGCTGCTCCAGGTCGTTGAACTCGGCGACCCGGCTGGTGAGCGTCACGTCGCAGGGCGCGCCCACGTTGCCGGGCCGGGCCGCGCCCCGGCCGTCCGGGCCGACCACGATCAGCGACTCGTCGACGCTGCCGTGGTAGCTGTAGCTGTTCACCAGGATCTTCGGGCGGCCGGTGACCGCCCGGGCCAGCCGGATCGCCCAGCGGTTGGCGTCGGTGGCGGTCAGCGAGAAGCTCCAGCGGGCCAGCCCGAAGCGGCGGGTCAGCTCGGCGCCCACCCACTCCGCGTCCTCGGTCGGCAGCATCGCGGTCGCACCGCCCAGCTCGGTGAAGCGCCGCTGGACCGCCTCGGCCACCACCGCGGGGGAGTGGCCGGCCATCGCGCCGGTGTCGCCCAGGCAGAAGTCGATGTACTCGTGCCCGTCGATGTCGGTGATCCGCGCGCCCTGCGCCGTGCCCAGGTACCGCGGGAAGGCGCCGGCGGTCTTGTTCATCCAGGTCATCGGGACCCGGCCGAAGAGGTGGTCGGCGCGCTCGTAGGCGGCCTTCGAGCGCGGGTTGCGGCGCTCCGCCTCGGCGCTTTCACGGGCGAGGAGATGCTGCAGGCGGGCGCGGTCCATGGGGTGCCTCACTTCGGCGGGTGGCGGGGGTGAAACGACGGTACGTGCCGATCCGCGGCCGCCACAAGCTCAAACGATCGATTCAATTGTTTAAGCAATCGATTCGAGCGTCGGACCGGCCTTCACCGCCGTACGGCGTCCAACGCCAGCAGTGCCACGTGCAGCGACAGACAGGACTCCACCTGGTCCAGGTCCACCCCCAGCACCCGCTCCACCTTGTGAAGGCGGTCGTAGAACGACGGCCGCGACAGGTGCGCCGCATCGGCCGCCGCCGACTTGTTGCGGCCCTGCTCCAGATAGATCCGCAGCATCTGCACCAGCTGCCCGCCGTGCTCCGCGTCGTACGCCAGCAGCGGCCCCAGCTCCCGCTCCACGTACGTCTGCAGCCGCTCGTCGTCCCGCAGCAGGTGAAGCAGGCCGCGCAGCCGCACGTCCGGCAGCCGGTAGTACGCCGCGGCCCGCGCACCCGGCGCGTCGTGCAGCGCGGCGTCCGCCACCTGGGTGGCCTCCAGCAGGGTGCGCCGCGCGTCGCGCACCGAGCCCACCGAGGAGCCGACCGCGATCACCGGCTCCGGCGCGGGCGCCGCGGCGTCCCGCGCCCCGTCCGCGACCAGCTTGCGCAGCGCCGCCGCGAACGCGTCCAACGCGGTGTGCTCGTCCTGCTGCGAGCCGAGCGCGATCAGCACCCCCACACCCTCGTCGTCCAGCGCGCCGACCAGCGCCGACAGCCGGCAGCTGCGCACCGCGCCCGCGGCCAGCTCGGTGAAGTCCCGCAGCCGCGCCTGCGCCTCCAGCGCCGCAGGCACCGGCCCGCGCCGCTGCCGCAGCACCATCCCCACCAGCCGCCGGCTCTCCAGCGGCACGCCCAGCGCCTGCGCCCGCAGCGCCACCTCGCTCACCGTCAGCGCATGGGTGAGGATGCCCGACAGCAGGGTGCGGTGGGTCTGCCGCTCCAGGCTCTCCCGGTCCCGGACGACCAGCCGGTTCAGCGCCAGGGTCGCCGCACCGCGCTCCAGCATCATCGCGTGCGGGTGCGCCACCCCCTCCGGCAGCGGTCCCGGATCGCCGACCAGCACCAGCCGGCCCCAGTCCTGGCCGCGGGCACCGACCGCGGTGACCAGCCAGCCGGTCCGCGGCTCGTACCCGGTGCGGCCCGGCGGCCGCACCCCGCGCGAACGCGCCTCCCAGCCCTCCAGCAGCTCGGCCTCGGCCCGCCCGGCCGTCTCGTGCGCCAGCACCTGGTGGGAGAGGTTCTCCAGCACCACGGGCGCCCCGGCCAGCTGGGCCACCTGCCGGACCACCTCGGCCGGCTCGGCGCCCTCCACCGCCAGTTCGTTGAAGACCTGGTGCACCGCCTCGGAGGTGCGCAGCTGCTCCAGCTGCGCATTGACGACCAAGGCGTGCACCGCCTCGGTGACGGCGACGAAGCGCAGCTCGCGGCGGAGCGCGATCAGCGGCAGCCCGCGCTGCTCGGCGGCGTTCACCAGGGCGCGCGGCAGCGAGTCGAAGTACCGGCGGCCGTACTCGACCACCAGGCCGGCGGCCCCCACCTCGGCGAGGTCGTGCACGTAGCGGGCCAGCGCCTCGCGCTGGTCGGGCAGCGCGATGCCGGTGGTCAGCACCAGCTCCCCGCCCTGGAGCACGCCGGCGACGTCCGGCAGCTCGCTGACGTGCACCCAGCGGACGGGCCGCTCCAGGTGGTCCGCGCCGGCCAGTACCTGGGGCAGGCCGCGCCGCATCACGTCCAGATCGAGTACGCGGGCGACGGTGGGGAGCATCGCGGGCCTCCAGTGATCAGGGTGTAGGGAAATCTTGCCTCGCCGCGACGCACTGTCACCCGCTGCCAAGCCTTCCACCCTGTAAGCCCCTTGGTCCGGGCCCTGTCGGAGTGACCCTTGTCACCCGTCGGGCCCAACCGGCATCGTCAGCGAGTCGGTAGTGGCGAAATCCGAGAGCGCCGTCGGAATCCGTGGCGTAACCAGAAGGCAACAGCGGAATCCCTTGTGGAAGAAAACTGGGCCTGTCAGGATCGCGCAATCCCGGTGATCCGCCGCATCGGATCAACCCGTCTGCTATACGGCGACTCGACCAGTCGTCCGTCCGGTCACGGGAATCGCCGCCGCCCCGAGGCAGCATGGCGCCGACGGGCCCGCGCGCAGGACGCGGCGCCGAACCACCGGGCACATGGAGGAACCAGATGGACCTGACCAGCTTCGCCGCGGGCGCGCAGTACATCGGCGGCCGAGCCGTCGCCGGCACCGGCGACGAGCCCTTCCAGGTCGTCAACCCGGCCGACGGCAGCACCGTCCACGAGGTCGTCCTGGCCTCCACGGGCGACGTCGACGCGGCCGTCGCCGCCGCCCGCGCCGCCCTGCCCGGCTGGTCCGGCGCCACCCCCGGGGCCCGCTCCGAGGCGCTCGGCCGGCTGGCCGCCGTCCTCGCCGACCGGGCCGAGGAGTTCGCCCGCGTCGAGACCGCCCAGACCGGCAAGCCGATCAAGCTCTCCACCGAGTTCGACGTCCCCGGCACCATCGACAACACCGCCTTCTTCGCCGGCGCCGCCCGCAACCTGGAGGGCAAGGCCGCCGGCGAGTACTCCGGCGACCACACCTCCTACGTGCGCCGCGAGGCGATCGGCGTGGTCGGCTCCATCGCCCCGTGGAACTACCCGCTGCAGATGGCCGCCTGGAAGATCCTCCCGGCGATCGCGGCCGGCAACACCATCGTCCTCAAGCCCGCCGAGATCACCCCGCTGACCTCGCTGATGTTCGCCGCCGCCTGCACCGAGGCCGGCATCCCGGACGGCGTCGTCAACGTCGTCACCGGGGCCGGCCGCACCGCCGGCGAGCACCTGGTCTCCCACCCCGACGTCGCCATGGTGTCCTTCACCGGCTCCACCGCCGTCGGCAAGCGGGTCGCCGAACTCGCCACCGCCACCGTCAAGCGCACCCACCTGGAGCTCGGCGGCAAGGCCCCCTTCGTGGTCTTCGACGACGCCGACCTGGAGGCCGCCGTGCACGGCGCGGTCGCCGGCTCCCTCATCAACAGCGGCCAGGACTGCACCGCCGCCACCCGCGCCTACGTCCAGCGCCCGCTGTACGACGCCTTCGTGGCCGGTGTCGCCGACCTGTTCGCCGCCGTCCGGCTCGGCGACCCGCGCAACCCGCAGACCGACCTCGGCCCGCTGGTCTCCTTCGCCCACCGCGACCGGGTGGCCGGTTTCGTCGAGCGCGCCCGCTCCTACGCCACCGTCGTCACCGGCGGCCCGGCCGGCAGCAAGGGCCACGACGGCACCGACCTCACCCTCGGCGCCTACCACCTGCCCACCCTGATCACCGGCGCCGCCCAGGACAGCGAGGTCGTCCAGGGCGAGATCTTCGGCCCCGTCCTCGTCGTCCTGCCCTTCGACAGCGACGAGGAGGGCCTGCGGCTCGCCAACGACACCCCCTACGGCCTCGCCGCCTCCGCCTGGACCCGCGACGTCCACCGCTCGCTGCGCGCCACCCGCGAGATCGCGGCCGGCTGCGTCTGGGTGAACGACCACATCCCGATCATCAGCGAGATGCCCCACGGCGGCTACAAGTCCTCCGGCTACGGCAAGGACATGTCGCAGTACTCCCTCGACGAGTACACCCAGGTCAAGCACGTCATGTTCGACACCACGGCGGTCGCCCGCAAGGACTGGCACCGCACCATCTTCGGAGACCGATAACCCCATCGCTCTCCCCAGCGCCTCTCTTCCCCCCGGAGGGTGTCCCCGCATGGAGCTCCACGAGATCACCGACGGCCTGTCGGACCCGGTCCGCAAGGCCTGGGAACGCAGCCTGACCAGCGGCCGCGCCGCGCTCAGCCGCCGGATGCTGCTGCGCGCGGGTGCCCTCGCCGCCGGTGCTTCCACCCTCGCCGCATGCGGCATCCCCCCGGCGAAGGGCACCGCCGACGCGGCCGACCCCTCGGCCCGGGCGGCCGACGACAAGTCCGACACCGACAAGGTGGTCAACTTCTCCAACTGGCCGCTCTACATCGACGTCGACGACAAGGATCCGCAGAAGCACGCCTCGCTCGACGAGTTCACCGCGGCCACCGGCATCAAGGTCCGGTACCAGGAGGACATCAACGACAACGTCGAGTTCTTCGGCAAGGTCAAGCCCCAGCTCGCGGCCGGCCAGGACACCGGCCGCGACCTGATGGTCCTCACCGACTGGATGGTCGCCCGGCTGATCCGCCTCGGCTGGGTCCAGAAGCTCGACCAGGCCAACATCACCGACGCGATCACCAACCTGGAGGCCCGGTTCCGCGCCCCCGACTGGGACCCGGGCCGCCTCTACTCCTACCCCTGGGCCGGCATCCAGGTCGTCGTCGCCTACAACAAGAAGGCCACCAAGGGGAAGGCCGTCACCAGCGTCTCGCAGCTCCTCGACGACCCCGACCTCAAGGGCCGGGTCACCTTCCTGTCCGAGATGCGCGACACCATCGGCATGACCCTGCTCGACATGGGCAAGGACCCGGCGAAGTTCACCGCGGACGACTACAACGCCGCCATCGCCCGCCTCCAGAAGGGCGTCGATTCGCAGCAGATCCGCAAGTTCACCGGCAACGACTACGGCCAGGAGCTCTCCTCCGGCGACATCGCGGCCTGCCTCGCCTGGGGCGGCGACCTCATCCAGCTCCAGGCCGACAACCCCGACATCGCCTACGTCGTCCCCGAGCAGGGCTACGTCGCCTCCACCGACAACATGCTGATCCCGGCGAAGGCCCAGCACAAGAAGAACGCCGAACGGCTGATCAACTTCTACTACCAGCCGAAGGTCGCCGCCGAGCTGACCGCCGGCATCAGCTACGTCTCCCCGGTGACCGGCGCCAAGGACGAGCTCGCCAAGCTCGACCCCGAGGCCGCGCAGAACCCGCTCGTGATACCCACCCCGGAGATGGCGGCCAAGGTGCACACCTTCCGCTCCCTCACCGAGGCCGAGGAGACCGAGTTCGAGGACAAGTTCTCCAAGCTGATCGGCGCCTGAGCGCCCCCCGACCCGACGGCCCCGGACCGAAAGACCCCACGCCATGACTGACCAGGCGCCCGACACCGCGTCCACCGGCGGCGATGTCCGCCTCACCGGCATCAGCAAGACCTACGGCACGGCGACCGCCGTCCAGCCACTCGACCTGACCGTCCCCCAGGGCTCCTTCTTCGCCCTGCTCGGCGCGTCCGGCTGCGGCAAGACCACCACCCTCCGGATGATCGCCGGCCTGGAGGAGCCCACCACCGGCACCGTCCTCATCGGCGGCCAGGACGTCACCGCCCTGCCGCCCTACAAGCGGCCGGTCAACACCGTCTTCCAGAGCTACGCGCTCTTCCCGCACCTCGACATCTTCGAGAACGTCGCCTTCGGCCTGCGCCGCCGCGGCAAGAAGGACGTCAAGAAGCAGGTCGAGGACATGCTGGAGCTGGTCGAGCTCGGCCCGCTCGCCCGCCGCAAGCCGCACCAGCTCTCCGGCGGCCAGCAGCAGCGCGTCGCCGTCGCCCGCGCCCTGATCAACACCCCCCAGGTGCTCCTCCTCGACGAGCCCCTCGGCGCCCTCGACCTCAAGCTGCGCCGCCAGATGCAGCTGGAGCTCAAGCGCATCCAGACCGAGGTCGGCATCACCTTCGTCCACGTCACCCACGACCAGGAGGAGGCCATGACCATGGCCGACACCATCGCGGTGATGAACGCCGGACGCATCGAGCAGCTCGGCGCCCCCGCCGACCTGTACGAGAACCCCGCCACCACCTTCGTCGCCAACTTCCTCGGCCAGTCCAACCTCATCCCCGCCGAGGTCACCGGCACCTCCGGCGACGACCTCCAGCTCAGCGCCGGCGGCACCCGCCTCGCCGTCCCGAAGGCCCGCTGCGCCGCCGACGCCGGCAAGGTCTACCTCGGCGTGCGCCCCGAGAAGATCACCATCGCGCACGCCTCCGCCGACGCCCCCGAGGGCCGCAACCGGATCGACGGCACCGTCGTCGACTCCAGCTTCATCGGCGTCTCCACCCAGTACGTCGTGCGCACCACCACCGGCCAGGACCTCACCGTCTTCGAGCAGAACATGGAGCGCGACAGCCGCATCGTCCCCGGCGCGCCCGTCATGCTCCACTGGAACCCCGCCCACTCCTTCGGCATGGACGCCGCCCAGGCGATCGACGCCGGCACCGCGGAGGAGGACGCGTGACCGTCACCACCGAGGCCGCGCCCCCCGCGGAGGCCGCCGCACCGGCGAAGCCCGCCCGCACCCGGCGCAAGCTCACCCCGTACTGGCTGCTGCTCCCCGGCATCGCCTGGCTCGTCGTCTTCTTCGCGGTGCCGATGGTCTACCAGGCCTCCACCTCGCTGCAGACCGGCTCGCTCGAGCAGGGCTTCAAGGTCACCTGGCACTTCGCCACGTACTGGGACGCCTTCTCCGAGTACAAGTGGCACTTCGTGCGCTCCTTCGCGTACGCGGGCATCGCCACCGTGCTCTGCCTGGCCGTCGGCTACCCGCTCGCGTACACCATCGCCTTCAAGGCCAACCGGCGCTGGCGCAACGTCATCCTCATCCTGGTGATCGCCCCGTTCTTCACCAGCTTCCTGATCCGCACCCTCGCCTGGAAGACCATCCTCTCGGACGGCGGCCCGGTCGTCGGCGTGCTCAACACCCTGCACGTCCTCAACCTCACCGACGCCCTCGGCCTCACCAGCGGCCAGCGCGTCCTCGCCACCCCCCTCGCCGTGGTCTGCGGCCTCACCTACAACTTCCTGCCGTTCATGATCCTCCCGCTGTACACCTCGCTGGAGCGGATCGACCCCCGCCTCCACGAGGCCGCCGGCGACCTCTACGCCCGGCCCTTCACCACCTTCCGCAAGGTCACCTTCCCGATCTCGCTGCCCGGCGTCGTCGCCGGCACCCTGCTCACCTTCATCCCCGCCTCCGGCGACTACATCAACGCCCAGCTGCTGGGCTCGCCCAACGAGCAGATGGTCGGCAACGGCATCCAGAAGCAGTTCCTCAACGTGCTCGCCTACCCGACGGCCGCCGCGTTGAGCTTCATCCTGATGGCCCTGATCCTGGGCATGGTGACGGTCTACATGCGCAAGGCCGGAACGGAGGAGCTGGTCTGATGAACACCGTCCTCGGCTGGTTCCGCCGGAACCTCATCACCCTCGCGGGCGTCCTCGCGCTCGCCTACCTGATCCTGCCCAACCTCGTCGTCCTGGCCTTCTCGTTCAACAAGCCCGAGGGCAAGTTCAACTACGAGTGGTCCAAGTTCTCCACCGACGCCTGGACCAACCCCTGCGGCGTCGCCGACATGTGCGGCTCGCTCGGCCTCAGCCTGCAGATCGCCCTGCTCGCCACCCTCGGCGCCACGATCCTCGGCACCATGGTCGCCTTCGCGCTCGCCCGCCACCGCTTCCGCGGCCGGTCCGCCACCACGGCGCTGATCTTCCTGCCGATGGCCATGCCCGAGGTCGTCATGGCCGCCTCGCTCGGCACGCTCTTCCTCAACATGCGGATCCCGTTCGGCTTCGTCACCATCCTGATCGCGCACATCATGTTCTGCCTCAGCTTCGTGGTGACCGCCGTCAAGGCCCGCGTCATGAGCATGGACCCCCGTCTGGAACAGGCCGCCCAGGACCTCTACGCGACCCCCGCCCAGACCTTCCTCAAGATCACCCTGCCGCTCGCCGCCCCCGGCATCGCCGCCGGCGCGCTGCTCTCCTTCGCGCTCTCCTTCGACGACTTCATCATCACCCAGTTCAACTCGGGCCCTACCACCGTCACCTTCCCGATGTTCGTCTGGGGCGCCTCCCAGCGCGGCATCCCGGTCCAGGTCAATGTGATCGGTACCACGATGTTCGTCGCCGCGGTCCTCCTCACCGTCGCCGGCCAGTGGATGGGCAACCGCCGGAAGGCGCGCGCCTGATGACCCTCTACGGAACGTCCCCGTTCTACTGACCACCGCACCACCGACCCTCAGAAAGCGGCTGATACGGCATGGACTCCGCCCGTGCGCTCAGTGACGTCCGACCCACCCCGTTCTGGCTGGAGGACCCGGGCAGGCCCGAAGCACTGCCCGCCCTCGTCGGCGACACCACCTGCGACCTGCTGGTCGTCGGCGGCGGCTACTCCGGCCTGTGGACCGCGCTCATCGCCAAGGAGCGCGACCCCTCCCTCGACGTCGTCCTCGTCGAGGGGGCCGAGGTGGGCTGGGCGGCCTCCGGGCGCAACGGCGGATTCTGTGCCGCCAGCCTCACCCACGGCTTCGGCAACGGCCTCCAGCGCTGGCCCGCCGAACTCACCCGCCTCGAACAGCTCGGCCAGGAGAACCTCGCCGCCATCGAGACCGCCCTCAAGCGCCACGGCATCGACTGCGAATGGGAGCGCACCGGCGAGATCGACGTCGCCACCGAACCCCACCAGCTCGAAGAGCTCCACGAGGTCGCCGAGGCCGTCACCCGCCACGGCCTCGACATCACCGTCCTCGACGCCGACCAGCTCCGCCGCGAGGTCGACTCGCCGACCTTCCTCGGCGGCATCTGGGACCGCGACGGCGTCGCCATGCTCCACCCCGCCAAACTCGCCTGGGGCCTCAAGGACGCCTGCCTCGCCCAGGGCGTGCGCATCTTCGAACGCACCAAGGCCCTCGACCTCGCCGAGTCCGGCACCGGCATGGCCGTCCGCACCCCCTACGGCCGGGTCTTCGCCCGCAAGGTGGCCCTCGGCACCAACGTCTTCCCCTCCCTGCTCAAGCGCGTCCGCCCGTACATCGTCCCGGTGTACGACTACGCCCTGATGACCGAACCGCTCAGCGCCGACCAGCTCGCCGCCATCGGCTGGAAGGGCCGCCAGGGCCTCGGCGACAGCGCCAACCAGTTCCACTACTTCCGGCTCTCCGCCGACAACCGCATCCTCTGGGGCGGCTACGACGCCATCTACCACTACGGCGGCCGCGTCCGCGCCGAGCACGACCAGCGCCCGGAGACCTTCCGCACCCTCGCCCGGCAGTTCTTCGAGACCTTCCCCCAGCTCGAAGGCCTGCGCTTCACCCACGCCTGGGGCGGCGCCATCGACACCTGCACCCGCTTCTCCGCCTTCTTCGACACCGCCCACCGCGGCCGCGTCGCCTACGCCGCCGGCTTCACCGGCCTCGGCGTCGGCGCCACCCGCTTCGGCGCCGAGGTGATGCTCGACCTCCTCGCCGGCGAGCGCACCGAGCGCACCGAACTCGAGATGGTCCGCAAGAAGCCGCTGCCCTTCCCGCCCGAACCCGTCCGCTGGGCCGGAATCGAACTCACCCGCTGGTCCCTGGACCGCGCCGACCGCCACGGCGGCCGCCGCAACCTCTGGCTGCGCACCCTCGACCGCCTCGGCCTCGGCTTCGACAGCTGAACCCCGACCGCCCCGGTCGGCGCCCCCGCCCCCGCCGGGGCGGCCGCGGGGGTCGCCCCGGGGGGGGCCCCCCCCCCGGGGGCCGAGCCGGGAGCCGAGCCGCAGCAGGCCGTCCATCCGGCGGAAGCGGCGGG
>NZ_JBHWBW010000185.1:0-13655 GCF_042735675.1 Kitasatospora sp. NPDC059571 | reverse complement strand
ATCGGCTCGTCGAGCCGCCCGTGGCGGACGCGGTAGTCGTCGAGGAGGCGGAGCGCCTGGCGGGCGAAGTAGCCCAGCTCCGGGTGGTGCCGCTTGGCCTCCAGCTCGGTGACCACGACCACCGGGAGGACGACCTCGTGCTCCTCGAAGCGTGTCATGGCGAGCGGGTCGGCCAGGAGCACGCTGGTGTCGAGAACGTACGTGCGCCGGTCCGACTTGCGGGTACGGGCGGGTGGCTTTGATCCGGTGCCGCGGTGGTCGTCGGTCATCGTGCGTCTCCCGATCCGCTGGGCTGGCCTGGCCGATCCACGGGCCCTGGGCATCGGTCCGTCGCCTCGGAGCGGCAGGCGTGCGTTTCCGTGGACGGTAATCACACCTACCGCTCCGACGCGATGGACTGTGAGGGGAGTCACAGGGGCGGCCGTAGGACGGCGGAAGGCGCGCCTGCAGGCGGGTTGCTTTTCGACTGGTTGGCTCGGGCGAGTGGTCTGTCCGGGGTGCCGGTCCGGCGAGGCCTTCGGCTGGGCTCTGTGAGCGGGGGCCACTCGGCTCCGGTCGAGACAGCGGCCCTTGCCGTCGGGAGCGGGATTCTTCGGGATTCACCGCCTCCAGGCTGTGAGGTGCCGCTGAGTGGGGGCGCTGTAGGCACGGGGGGTGGTGAGCTTGTCTTGAGGTGGGTGTTGGGTGTGCCCGCGGCCGGCGCTCGCGAGGGGTTGACAGGAGTGGCCGCGAGGGGTACACCGGAAGAGAACCAAGCAATTACTTGGGTTATTGGATGGCCGATCAAGGAACGGCGCGCAGGTCGCGTCGAGACCGGTCTCCCGGTGAGCGTCTCTGTGCTCCTGCGCCCCCATCGGCGGGTTTCCTGACCCGCGCGCATCCTCGGGCCGCCGTCGCCGCTGTTGTTGACTGCGACAGGACTTCCTCATGTTCCTCGCACCTGTTTATTCCCCTAGGCCTGGATCGGGTGATGCCGAGGTCCTGGCGCTGTGGTCGCACGGTGTGGCCGGTTCCGGGGGGCATGGCACGGACCGGGTGGATTGCTCCTCGCGTCGACGGACGTTCATGGTGGCCTCGAATGTGGAAGCCGTGCCGCAGGCACGACATGCCGTCTCCGAGATCCTCGAGACATGGGGTGTCGAGTCAGAGTCGGATCTGGCGTACGCGGTGCAGCTGATCGTGACGGAACTCGTCACGAATGCTGTGGTACATGCGGGGCAGGTCACGCCGCGTATCGCCGTGACAGTGGAGGCAGCGACGGGCGGCGAACTTGGTGTAGGGGTAGGGGACAACGACCCCGGGCACCCATCGGCGGGTGCAGTATCGGCGGATGCGACTGGCGGGCGGGGTCTGGCGATCATCGAAACACTGCTCGCCGAACTGGGCGGAGACACCGCCATACTGTGTGATGCGGCCGGCGGAAAGACCGTCTGGGCACGCCTCCCTGCGCACGGGGGAACCGTGGAGCGTGCGGCGTGAGCGACAGCATCCTCCGCCGGTCGGAGACACGTGAACCCGGAGTCAGCGGCTGCCGGTACTGCCACTCTTTGCGGTCGGTAGGCGGACGGGCGGGGCGGAGGCGGTGGAGGCCTGCTCTGCCTGTGCTCGGGGGCCGGGGGCCGGGGCGGGCAGGCGCCCGGGGTAGCGGGAGCGGAACGTGGGCGGAGCGTGGCCGCGGATTGCGTCGCCTGGTCGGGTCCTTGAGTGGACATTCCTCGCGTATGCGGTGGACCTGGGGGGACGGATGCCTGGTGTCGGCGGGCCGTGACTGGGCTGATGTGAACGACCCTCGAGGTGTCCCCGGGCTCCGGCTGCTGGCAGGCGGCCGGTCTGCGTGTGGAGCGGGGTATCGCGACGTTGAATCGGCAGGGTTGCCTCCTTCCTTGTTGGACCCGAGGGCTCCCTCGGGGATCTCGGCAACGCAAGTGGAAGTAGTTCCTGCCGTGTCACGGGGGTTGGGTGTAACCGGTAGTGCAGATGCGGAGGAGTGCGTGATCATGGACAAGGAGATCGCGGAATCCCGTTGTGACGCGGTGGCGGATCTGAGCCCCTGCGGTGATCCGGAGATGGATCATTTGATCGATGAGATCAAAAACCCGGAGAGCACTCGGGCGCTGTACGAGATGCCCGTGAGGCTGCCCGGCCAGCGGACGGGACCGCCTGCCACGCTGTCGGGGGACGGTGGCTAGGGAAAGTGGTGGCCGTGGTGCAGTCGGGGCGGCGAGTACGCGTGTTTCGCCAGGCTCCTGGCGTGTGGGCATGGGAGTGCCGTGCCTCACGGCTGGAGTGCCGTTCACTCCGGCGCTGTTCCGGGTCCATGTACGGCAGCCGTGAGGCGGCTCTGAACGGCGCGCTCGCCCATGTGCGACGCCGGAGGCGTACAGCGGAAGCTGTCCCGTTCCTGACTTTGTGCGTTGTTGCGTTGGTAAGTATCGGCACCGGCATCGTAGGGTCCGTTGCAGGCTTCCTCAGCCGCCGGTGAGCCCGGTCACGGTTGCCCAGGCACGTCGGCAGAACGAGCTGCGAGCGTGGGCGATCGGGTGTCCGGCACTGCAGACACCCGGTCCGGTGGCATAGGCATGCGACGGTGCGTCACCTGCGGGGATTATGGTGACACACCGTCGCATGCGCTGGTGGCGCAGCTGCAGCAGGCCCTGCATCGCGCCGCCTGGTTGGGGAGGGACACCGTCTCCTCCCTGTGGGGAAGGTAGCGGTCGCGGCGGATGGCGGGGGAGGCCCAGCGCAACTTTGGGCCACTGGTACTGCAACGAGTCCTATGAGATGACGTGGCAGTAGCTCGGCTGACCTCATCGTCTGCAGCAACCGGACCCGGCAGATGCTGTCGGCGGCGTCAACGAGAACAGCGCAGGGGGCAGTCGACGCTGAGGCGGAGGGGCCGCGTGAGGCGAGTGATCAGGCGGTGGATCCCGTCCTCCTGGGGGCGTGGGGCCAGATCTGGCTCGAGAGGCTTCTCCCCTCCCCCGACTCCATGGTCAGCAAGATGGCAAACGGGGCGCTGGCGGGCATGGGCCGAGTGACCCCCGGATGCCAGCCGGGGTGACGGCAGGCCAGACCCTATGGCCGGCACCGCAACCCCGCGCTCCTGCAAAGCGGGGCACGGCTGGCAGACTCGTCCCCGCGGGGCGGCGCCGGCCTGGCCACGAGATGGGCGGGATCCCTGCATATTCCGCGGTGCGCGGCTTGATTGTGGGCCGCACCCTGATCAACCCGACCGATGCCCGACATCGCCGGGTTGCTGTTTGAACGGTGGAGGCGGTCGGCTTCCCTTGGCTGGCGGCTAGCTCCGATCCTGCCTGCCACTCCGCTTCGGTGGCCTGCTCACAGCAGTCTCAGGCCAGGCACGCGCCAGATGGCGGATGTTTTCGAGCGCGCGAACTTGGAATGTGGTGTGTAGCCGGACCAGTATTCCAGGCCTGCTTCGGCGTATCGGCTTCTTCCGTAAGGCGGTGGCACCTTGGCCGTCTATTTCAGAATTCATGGGCCCTTTTCTCCTCCGGCCCATCAGACCAGTCCGGCCGAGGTGCAGCCGGACGACTCTGCTGAGGCGACAGGAGATCTCGGCGCCGCAGGCGCCCATTCTCCGTGCCGACATCTCTGGTACAGCGACCTCAAGCCTTCGTGCACGGGCGTCCAGGTCCGGGACTGGTGTGTCTGCTGCGGCCGGACACGTGGGATGACGGGGCTGTGATGGGTGTCGCAAGGTATGAGGCCGCCTGCAGGATGACCCGCACCGGGGAGCGCGGGTCCACTTCGTCGACGTCAGGCGGCGCAGTGTGGGCGAAGCGCAGAGTCCCAGCGGGCGACTGCCTCCATTTGCGGGTGCCGACATCGACCACCTCCGTCCGTGGGGAAATGGCCGGCCGGCGGACAGGCTTGAGAGGATTCAGATTGGTCGGACGCTCAGCTTTGCTGAAGCCGATTCCTGACCCGGGCTTCCCGGACCAGGTGCGGCGGGGATTGAGGTCGGACTGGGCAGCCGCGTGGCTCGGCATGTATCACGGTGTCGCACGCGACGAAGCACGCGGGCCGTTCCTCCAGCAGGAGGGAGAACGGGTGCCGGGCCGTGCTCACAGCGCCCGCCCCCCGTGCTCCGGGCGCAGACCCCAACCCGCCTGGCCGGGCGGAGAGCCTGCATCCTGCCTCGGCAACCATCACACGCAGAAAGGCGGCTGATGACCAGACAAGCCCTGCGGAACGAGGTCGATCGGCTGGTCTCGCGGTCACCTGCAACCGCAGAGACCACCGACCGGATCATGGCGGCTGTCGACCGCTACCTGCTGGATCAGCGACGCTGCCACCTTGATGACGACGAGGACGACGAATTAGACGGCGCACGACGCGATCCGGTCGCCTCCGGCCGGGTTACCCCCGGCGCGGAGGAGAGCCGATGGCGTGAACGGAGCGAGGAATCAGGATGCTTGAGGTTCTCACGGACCGCCAGCTTGAGCTGTTGCGGATGATTGCTTCGGGGATGACGCAGGCACGAGTCGCGGAGGAGGTGGGGAGGTCGGAGACCACGGTGAACCAGATGATGCACGTCATACGGCAACGTCTGGGAGCCGCCTCCACCGCGGAGGCGGTTGCCGCGGCAGGCATAGTCCAGGTGCCGGTGGTGCGCCGGCAGCGAGGGAAGCGCACCCCGCCTCCCGACGACGACCCGCGCTTCGCGATCCGCGGAATGCGGCAGGTGCGGGACCGCCACGGAATCATCCGATGGGAGAAGGCATGAGAGAACGCTATATCCCTGCGGTCAGGTCTCGGTCGCCGTTACGAATGGCATCGTCGATGTCGAGGAGCGATCCTGCAGGACCTCACTGCGGGGCGATCGCATCGCCGGCTTGAAGTCGCCGGTCGTTTCGCTTCCCCAACGCGCGTGCGGATGTCCTCCAAGAGGCGGGCCGCTGGTTGCGGCGCACCGGCTCTTGGGCGCAGCTCAGTGGCGTCGCAGCCTGTGGTGGTGAGTACTGTCCTTCGGCCTGCTTACCCGACCAGAGCCGCGCACCGATGCGCGGGCAGCGTGTTGGGGCGTGGCACTGGGCGGGCAGCGTGCCTGAGGGAGCTGCCCGTGGCATAGGTCGAGCCCTCGAGGCCGCCAGGACAGGGTTGGCCGTGATGTCAGGTGATGGGGCCGAGGTCCCACCCGGAGGTTTGGGTCTGCACCGTGCCGCCCGTGCTTGCTACGTTCCGTGGCCCGGGGCATTTCCCCGCGAGCCACCTGCGAACCGTGCAACAGGCACGGAGGGACGGACGGAACACATGATCGGCAAGGCGACCACGGAGCAGTCCATCAAGCCGCGACGGCTTCGCGTTGTTCTGCTTCTTGCTGGCATCGCCGCCGTGGTCGGCGCGGCGGCGGCCGACTGGGGCATGACGGCGTGGGGGAACGGCTGGTAGTCGAACTGGGACCGGGGATATCAGGCCGGTCTTCCTTGCAGGTCGCCGATCAGTGGTAGGACACCTCCGGTGCAGGGCAAGGCCATGGCCGTTCTTGTGGCCATGGCGCCCGGGGTGTCGTTGGGTTGCCTCGCCGGTGGGCGGCTGACGAATCTCGGGGGCCGCCATGCGGCATGGCGGGCTGTTGACACCCGCCCGGCCAAGCTCGGACAGCCCTTCACCCGCTGGTCGATCCGCAAACTGCTCGCTACCTGCGCAAGGTCCACGGCCGGGTGATCCGGACAGGCCGCGAGGCCCTTCACCGCCTGCTCGCCCGGCGTGGCGTCGCCTTCCAGCGCACCACGACATGGAAGGAGCCACCGACCCCGACTACGCCAAGCTCGACCGGATCGAGCACGCCCTCGACCGCTTCCCGGACCGAACGTTCGCGTTCGACGAGTCCGGCCCGCTCGGCATCTGCCCCACCGCCGGCAACTGCTGGGCCGAACAGGGGAAGCCGGACCGGATGTCGGCGACCTACAAGCGCACCCACGGGGTCACCTACTTCCACGGCTGCTACTTGATCGGCGACGAACGCCTCCTGGGCGGACCCGATCGAGGCGCACTTCGGGCCGCTGCGGCAGTTCACGCTCGCCCACTCGAACAACCCGAGCCACACGCTTCAGACCCGCGAACTGCACCGCAACCTGCGGTGGCGAACGCCAACGCCCGCCACCCCGACGTCTTGGCCGCTCAACGCAAGGAACGCGCCCCGTATCCGCAGCCAGAAAGGCGCCCGCTGGGGCGGCCGGCCGTTGGCCGCCGTGGCCTGACTACTGCGACGCCCCGGCGGCGACATCAAGGTCGATCACGACCTCCTCGCCCTCCCCGCGGCCTCGCTGCGTGATCGCAAGGCCGATGAGGGCCGGCTCCGCGGCCCGGTCCCGCAGCATGTACTGCTCATGGGACTCGGGAGCAAGCCCACCCAACTCGTCACGCTCCCACGCGTCCACCGTGGCCTCCACCTCGCTCCTGGGCAGCCGCACGGTGACATGGCCGGCCTGGGTACAACATGCCCCCCGATCGCTGCCAGCACCTTCGAGTCTCCCCAATACCGGATGTACTGCTCCTGATCCACCACGGGGCGAGGCCACCCAAGACCACTCGCCCTGCATATGCTGATTGACCCGGCGAACGTTCCCGGTCACAGCACCAGCTGGCCGCCAGCGGCGCCCTGCCGGTGGCCGTTGCCCGTGACACCGGCCGTCGCATTGCTCACCTGCTCAGCCTTACATGCGGCGGATCGCGGACTTCTATCCCGGCGATGAGAGGACCGACGCCCGCGACGAGGCGGTCATCGCGGCGCCGCTCGCACCATGCCGTACACCCTGCGTGACCTGGTGCCGGCCGTGGAACCGTTGCCGGGCTCGAGATGATCACTGATTCGACGGCGACCGCGCGGGGAGCTGGCGGGGATCAAGAGCCGCCCGCGCGATCTGCTCACCCAGATCCACCCCTCACTCGAATGTGTCCTAGGTCCACGGCCTGACCGCCGGGCCGGTTCACCTTGCTTGAACACCACGGATCACCAGGCCAGTTGATGAAGTCCGGACGGCGAATGCTGCTCCTGCCGCCGCCGGCCGGAGCCCCCCGGATGGCCGGGCGCCTGGTTGGGGATCCTGCGGTTTCGCGATCCTTGCGGCGAGGAGTTTCCGCTGGTCGTGTTCTGCGGTGAGTGAGGTGGCGAGGCCGGGGGCGGTCAGCGCGGCCGTGTCGGTGTTGGGGCGAGGGTCTGATCGTCGAAGGCGGTGAGGAGGCCCACCCGCCTGCCCCGGTCCTGACCTCGATGCTCGCATCGGGATCCGGACCGCCGCCCGGATACTCGCCGCCCGCGCCTTCCCGACCACCGGCGCCTCGTGGCGGGTGACGCCAGGACACCGACTTCCTCCAATATCCGCTGGAGTACCACTCCTGCCCATGGACCGCGCGGTGGACTGCAAGGAGTTCTGTGGCTCCCCGATGATCCTGTGTCGGATGATCTGCGGGGGCGGGTGGCGCCGCTCCCGGCGGGGGGCTGGTTCTGGGACGGAAGTATGGCCGCCGCGCCTGCGCGAGGCCCTGCTCGCCGAACTACGGGCAGAAGGCCTGTTGGCATGAACGGCGCCTCGACCGACGGCTCGCGCGTCAGGGCGTTCCAGAGGGGGAGCCCTGAGTTTGGGGCGTCCAGGCCTCCCTGACGTGAGGGGATCTGGTGCGCCGATCAGGATCTGGCCGACGTCTGCCTCCCGCTGGGCACCCAGCAGCGCCTTGTATCGGCCCTCACGCCGGCCCGCGGGGGCTGTGCATGAGGGGTTGAGGACCCACACGGGGGCCCAATTAAATCCATGTTAGGTATATGGGCCCTCATGGTTTGTCTGTCTATGTCCGTGATGCGTATTCAATACGTGATGATGGCGCTGGACGCTGCGCCCCTCCATACATAACCTGCATCCATTCCCGCCCGGCTGGGACGTCGCGAGCGGGGACCTGTAGGAGTTACGCGGCGCCAACCCGCCGCGTCTGTGGCAAAGGTGACCAATGCTCAGGCCCTCCACCCCGGCCGACCCGTCCGCCCGCCCGGCCCCCGATCTCCTGGCGCCGGCTGCGGCGACGGCGGCCGGGCCGCACCGCTGGTGGCGCGACGCGGTGATCTACCAGGTGTACGTCCGCAGTTTCCAGGACTCCGACGGCAACGGCATCGGCGACCTCGCCGGCGTCCGCACCCGCCTGCCCTACCTCAAGCGGCTCGGCGTGGACGGCATCTGGCTCAACCCCTTCTACACCTCGCCGCAGCACGACCACGGCTACGACGTCGCCGACTACTGCTCCGTCGACCCGCGCATGGGCACGCTGGACGACTTCGATCGGCTTGCCGAAGACTGCCGACTGCTCGGCCTGAAGCTGATCCTCGACATCGTCCCGAACCACTGTTCCAGCGAGCACCCGTGGTTCCGGGAGGCTCTGCAGGCCGCACCCGGCAGCAGCGAGCGCGCCCTGTTCCACTTTGCCGACGGCCGGGGTGAACGGGGCGAGGAGCCGCCCAACAACTGGAGGGCCATGTTCGGAGGGCCGGCCTGGAGCCGGGTCCGGGAGGCGGACGGCACCTGGGGCCAGTGGTACCTGCACCTGTTCACCCCCGAGCAGCCCGATCTCAACTGGCGCAGGCCCGAGGTCGCCGCCGAGTTCGAGCGGATCCTGCGGTTCTGGCTGGACCGCGGCGCGGATGGCTTCCGCATCGATGTCGCTGCCGGCCTGCACAAGCACCCCGACCTCCCCGACTCGCCCGACCCCGACGCCGATGAGCGCACCCGCGACTCCGTCAACCCACTGGCCTGGAACCAGCCCGAAGTGCACCAGGTCTGGCGCCACTGGCGGGCGATCTGCGAGGAGTACACCGCCCGCGACGGCCGCGACCGGCTCCTGGTCGGCGAGGCTTCCGTGCCCACGGCCGCCGAACAGGCCGCCTACCTGCGCCCCGACGAACTGCACCAGGCCTTCTTCTTCCACCTCCTGCACGCCCCCTGGGACGCCGCCCACTTCCACCGGGTGATCGACGATGCCGTCCGCGACATCGCCACCACCGGTTCCACCGTCACCTGGGTGCTCAACAACCACGACCAGGTCCGCACCACCACGCGCTTCGCCGCAGGAGACCCCGTCCGGGGTGCCGCCCGGGCCCGTGCCGCCGCGCTGCTGATGCTCGCCCTGCCCGGCGCCGCCTACCTCTACCAGGGCGAGGAGCTCGGCCTGCCCGAGGTCGACGACCTGCCCGACGAGGTACTCACCGACCCGATCTACCACCGCACCGGCAGCCGCACCGGCATCCGGGACGGCTGCCGCATCCCCCTGCCCTGGTCGGGACCGCAACCGCCCTTCGGCTTCGGCCCGCACGACGGCCCGCAGCCCTGGCTGCCCCAGCCTGCATACTTCGCTGCCCACACCGCCGAACGGGCCCTGACTGACACCGCCTCCTCCTGGCACCTCTACCGGGAGGCGCTGCACCTGCGCCGCGTGCTGCCACAGCTCGGGGAGGGCCCTCTGCGCTGGCTGGAGGCCCCGCCCGGCGTCCTCGCCTTCACCCGCGGCGACGGACTGCTGTGCGCGGTCAACTTCGGGGACCAGGCCGCGCCGGCCCCCGTCGACGGCGAACCCCTGCTCGCCAGCGGCCCCTGCCCGGCAGGCACCCTCCCGCCCGCCACCGCGGCCTGGTGGATGCGTGCTGCCATCACCCCACCCGGTGCCTCCGTCTGACCGCGGGCCCCCAGCGACACCTTCCCGCCTGCCCCGTGTCCGCAGCCGGGGCGTCCCGCCTCCTCGGCCCAGCCCCGGAGCACCGGTTGGCGCCCGCCCGGCGTTCGGCCCCGCCCGCAACCCGCGCCGCACGATCAACTCTGCCCTGTTCGGACCTGGGGAGCACCACCACACAGGCCGACAGCCCGGCCGACGGAACCCCCTGCGGCCGAACACCAGCCAGTCCCCATCACCCTCCCACCCAGAGGAAGACCCGCGATGACACTCCAGCGCACCACCCGCCTGGCCACCGCTCTCCTGCTTGCCGCCGGCGCGACCGCCTGCGCCGGCGGCTCCAGCACCAAGACCACGGCCGACACAGCGACCGGTCAGGACCTGAAGGGCCAGAACGTCACGGTCGCCGCCGTCTGGAGCGGCACCGAACAGACGGCCTTCAAGAAGGTGCTCGACGCGTTCACTGCCAAGACCGGCGCCACCACCACCTTCATCTCCACCGGCGACAACCTCTCCACCGTCGTCGGCAGCAAGATCCAGGGAGGTGACCCTGCCGACGTGGTGATGGTCCCGCAGCCCGGCGTGCTCAAGCAGTTCGTCCAGCAGGGCTGGCTCGAGCCGCTCGCCCCGGCCGTCACGGACGCGGCCAAGAAGAACTTCTCCGCCGTCTGGTCCAGCCTCGGAACGGTCAACGGCACCCAGTACGGCCTGTACTTCAAGGCCGCCGACAAGTCCACCATCTGGTACAGCCCCACCGCACTGCAGAACGCCGGAATCACCGCCCCGCCCGCCACCTTCGGTGACCTCCTCAAGGACGGCAAGGCTCTCGCCGACTCGGGCACCGCGGCCTTCTCCGTCGCCGGCCAGGCCGGCTGGCCGCTCACTGACTGGTTCGAGAACGTCTACCTTTCCCAGGCCGGCCCCGACATGTACGACAAGCTGGCGCGGCACGAGATCCCCTGGACCGACCCCTCCGTCATCCAGGCGCTCACCACCCTCGGCCAGATCTTCGGCTCCCCCCAGCTCGTCGCCGGCGGCGGCAAGGGCGCCCTGCAGACCGACTTCCCGACCTCCGTCCAGAATGTCTTCGGCCCGCAGCCCAAGGCCGCCATGACCTACGAGGGCGACTTCGTCGCCGGCGTCATCTCCGGAGACCTCGGCAAGGCGGTCGGAACCGACGCCAAGGTCTTCCCCTTCCCCTCCGTCGGCGCCAAGGCCCCGGTCATGGGCGGCGGTGACGCCGCCGTTGTCCTCAAGGACGCCAAGCACAAGGACGCCGCCCAGAAGCTCCTCGAATTCCTCGCCAGCCCGGAGGCCGCAGCCGTCTGGGCCAAGCAGGGCGGCTTCCTCTCCCCGAACAAGGCCCTGGCCCTCTCGCTCTACCCGGACGACACGACCCGGCAGTTCGCCAAGTCCCTGATCGACGCCGGCGACTCCTTCCGCTTCGACATGTCCGACCAGGCCCCCGCCGCCTTCGGCGGGACCGCAGGAGCCGGCGAATGGAAGGACCTGCAGGACTTCCTGGCCAACCCCGCCGACCCCCAGGGTGCCGCCCAGCGTCTGGAGCAGGACGCCGCCAAGGCCTACAAGGGCTGACGGCATGCCCCAGCGCCCCCACAGGCTCCCGGGTGCCGCCTACAAGCTGCGGCGGCACACCGGGCTGGCCCTCCTGTTCACCCTTCCCGTCCTGCTGCTGCTCGGTGCCCTGGTGGTCTACCCCATCGGCTACTCCGTCCTGCGCAGCCTCTTCGACGCCTCCGGACACCGCTTCGTCGGCATGGACAACTACGGCCAGGCGTTCACCGACCGGACCACCCTCATCGCGGTGCGCAACAACGCAATCTGGGTGACCGTTGCCCCGGCCCTGGTCACCGCGGTCGGCCTGGTCTTCGCCGTCCTGACCGAGAAGGTCCGCTGGGCGACTGCCTTCAAGCTGCTGGTCTTCATGCCGATGGCGATCTCCTTCCTCGCCGCCGGCATCATCTTCCGCCTCGTCTACCAGCAGGACCCGCACCAAGGCGTGTTGAACGCCGCCGCGGTCGCCGTCCATGACAGCTTCACCGACCAGGCGTCCTACCCCGGCGCCCACCCGCGAGACGGCGCGACCCTGCAGAGGAGCCCGGACGGTTCGATCTCCGCTCCCAGCGCTGACGGCACCGTCCTACTGCCCCTGGTAGGCCTTCCCCCGGACCGCATCCCCGCCACCGCCAAGCCCGCACAGGCCCCCGCCGGACCCGGAGTCAGCGGCGTCGTCTTCCTGGACTTCGTGCCGGGCGGCGGCGGCCACAGCGGACAGATCGGCTCCGGCAAGAAGGGACTGCCCGGCGTCACCGTCCAACTCCACAGCAACACAAGGACGATCGCCACCACTACCACCTCCGCCGACGGGTCGTTCCACTTCGCCGCCGCGCCACCGGACCACGCCCGGATCGTTCTCCCCGCCTCCGATTTCGCTGCCCCTTATGAGGGCATCGACTGGCTCGGGCCGACGCTCGTGACACCGGCCATCATCGGCGCCTACGTGTGGATCTGGGCCGGCTTCGCCATGGTCATCATCGGCGCCGGTCTGGCCAATCTTCCCCGCGAGACGCTCGAGGCCGCCCGGATCGACGGCGCCGGCGAATGGCAGATCTTCCGACGGATCACCGTGCCCCAGCTGGCTCCGGTACTCGCCGTGGTGTTCGTGACCATGGTGATCAACGTGATGAAGATCTTCGACCTGGTCTACATCATCGCGCCGGGCCCGGTGCAGCAGGACGCCAACGTCCTCGCCCTCCAGCTGTGGCTCGTCTCCTTCGGCGGCGGCAACAACCAGGGTCTGGGCAGTGCGCTCAGCGTCCTGCTCCTCCTCCTGGTGGTCCCCGCCATGGTCCTCAACATCCGACGCTTCCGGGGGAGCCGAACATGAGCACCACCAGCCCACCCACGCCCCTGGCCACCCGGGTGGCCGCACTCACCCGCAACGGCCTCGTCCAGGGCGTGCTGCTGACAGCCGCCGTCACCTGGCTCGTGCCCACCCTCGGCCTGCTGGTCTCCTCACTGCGCCCCAAGGGCGTCGGCACCGCCACCGGGTGGTGGACGGCCCTTGGCAGCCCCTCCCAGCTCACCCTGCAGAACTACACCCGGCTCCTCGAGGGCGGCGACGTCACCAAGGCGCTCTGGAACACCGTACTGATTGCAGTCCCCGCCACCATGGCGACCGTCGTCCTCGCCGCCATGGCCGGCTACGCGTTCGCCTGGCTCGACTTCCCCGGCCGGGACTGGATCTTCCTCGTCGTGGTGGGCCTGCTCGTCGTGCCGGTCCAGATCGGCCTCATCCCGGTCGCCAAACTGATGGGAGCCCTCGGACTGTTCGGCACCATTCCCGGTGTCGTCCTCTTCCACGTCGGCTACGGTCTGCCCTTCGCGGTCTTCCTGATGCGCAGCCACTTCCTCGAGATCCCCGAGGAGATCCTGGAAGCCGCACGCGTCGACGGATGCGCGGAGCGGCGGATCTTCACGCGCCTCGCGCTGCCGCTGGCCGCGCCGGCACTGGCCTCGCTCGCCATCTTCCAGTTCCTGTGGGTCTGGAACGACATGCTGGTGGCGCTGATCTTCGCCGGCAACGACTCCCAGCCGCTGACCGTCCTGCTGCAGTCGCAGATGCGCCAGTTCGGCAGCAACCTCGACGTCCTCGCACCAGGAGCGTTCCTGTCCCTGATGATCCCCGTGATCGTCTTCCTCTGCTTCCAGAGGTTCTTCGTCCAAGGAGCCATGGCCGGCTCCGTCAAGTGACCCCCACCCTGGAACGGGCCAACAGCCCGGCCCGCCATCGGTTCATCCGACGGCGCGCCGGGCACCGGCCTGCACCCCCGTCCGCCCCCGGCAGAGCGGCAGACGGACAAAGCTCCCAGACAGGGCGAGACGTCATGCACCTCAACTCGTCTGCCAGAGAAAACGAGTGGCAACGCATCGCGCCCGCATGTACTCATGCGGGC
>NZ_JBHWBW010000184.1:9530-13658 GCF_042735675.1 Kitasatospora sp. NPDC059571 | reverse complement strand
CTGCTGCTCGAAGGGGACCACCGCCGGCGCCGGCTCCGTCCGCGGCCGCGGCGGGCCGCCGGCGAGCAGGCCGGCGAGTTCGCCGGCCGCCCGGGCGATCCGCGGGGCCAGCCCCTCGGTGGCCGCGTCGCCGCCCGGCCCCCAGTCCTCGGAGGCCGCGAACACCGCGGTCGGCACCACCACGGCCCGCAGGTGGGCGAAGAGCGGGCGCAGCGCGTGTTCCAGGGCCAGCGAGTGCCGGGCGGTCCCGCCGGTGGCGGCGACCAGCACGGGCTTCCCGGTGAGTGCGTCCGGGTCGAGCACGTCGAAGAACGACTTGAACAGCCCGCTGTAGGAGGCGCTGAAGATCGGGGTCACGGCGATCAGCGCGTCCGCCCCGGCCACGGACTCCTGCGCGGCCCTCAGCTGCGGCCCGGCGAAGCCGGTCACGAAGTTGTTGGCGATCTCGGTGGCCAGGTCGCGCAGTTCGACCACCTCGACCTCGACCGGGCGGCGGCCGGCGAGCTGTTCGCGGACCTGCTCGGCCAGCCGGTCGGCGAGCAGCCGGGTGGCCGAGGGCCGGCCGAGGCCGGCCGAGACGGCGACGATCCTGAGTGCGGTGGTCACTTGGCCTCCTCCAGTGCGGCCTCGGAACGGCGGGCCAGCAGGGACGCGTGGGTCGGGGCGTCCGGCACCTCGGCCGGACGGCCCTTGGCGAACTCCTTGCGGAGCACCGGGACGACCTCCTCGCCGAGCAGGTCGAGCTGCTCCAGCACGGTCTTCAGCGGCAGTCCGGCGTGGTCGACCAGGAACAGCTGGCGCTGGTAGTCGCCGAAGGACTCGCGGAAGGTCAGGGTCTTCTCGATGACCTCCTGCGGGCTGCCGACCGTGAGCGGGGTCTGCTCGGTGAACTCCTCCAGCGACGGGCCGTGCCCGTAGACCGGGGCGTTGTCGAAGTAGGGCCGGAACTCGCGGACGGCGTCCTGGGAGTTGCGGCGCATGAAGACCTGGCCGCCGAGGCCGACCACGGCCTGCTCGGGGGTGCCGTGCCCGTAGTGGGCGAAGCGCTCGCGGTACAGCTCGATCAGCTTCTGGAAGTGCTCCTTGGGCCAGAAGATGTTGTTGGCGAAGAAGCCGTCCCCGTAGTACGCGGCCTGCTCGGCGATCTCGGGGCTGCGGATCGAGCCGTGCCAGACGAACGGCGGGACGCCGTCCAGCGGCCGCGGGGTGGCGGTGAAGCCCTGCAGCGGGGTGCGGAAGCGGCCGCGCCAGTCGACCACGTCCTCGCGCCACAGCTGGTGCAGCAGCGCGTAGTTCTCGATCGCCAGCGGGATGCCCTGGCGGATGTCCTGGCCGAACCACGGGTAGACCGGGCCGGTGTTGCCGCGGCCGAGCATCAGGTCGACGCGCCCGTCGGCCAGGTGCTGGAGCATCGCGAAGTCCTCGGCGATCTTCACCGGGTCGTTGGTGGTGATCAGCGTGGTGGACGTGGAGAGGATCAGCCGGTGGGTCCGGGCCGCGATGTGGCCGAGCATGGTCGTCGGGGAGGACGGCACGAAGGGCGGGTTGTGGTGCTCGCCGGTGGCGAAGACGTCCAGGCCCACCTCCTCCGCCTTGAGCGCGATGGCCACCATGGCCTTGATGCGCTCGTGCTCCGTCGGCGCCCGCCCGGTGGTCGGGTCGGTCGTGACGTCACCGACGGTGAAAATCCCGAACTGCATTGCGCTCACCCTCCAGGTCGTTCATATTTCAACTACATGGCGGTGAACCACCCCCGGACGCAGGCTATTCCCGGGCTCAGCCGGGCGGCCCGGAGCCCTCCCGCAGCGCCGCCAGCCGCATCCGGTACTCGTCGACCTCGATCTCCCCGCGGGCCAGGCGCTCAGCGAGCAGCTGCTCGGCGCCGGACGCCGGCGCGCTCCCCCAGTGCGGGGCCGGCGGCCCGCCGCCCCGGCCGCCGCCGCGGGCCAGCACCCGCCAGAGCAGCACCAGCAGCGCCACCAGCACGAGGGCGAACAGCAGCATGGTGATCCCCGGCAGGACCCATCCCCAGCCGCCGCCGCGGCCGCCGTGCCAGTGGTACCGCATCGTGCTCACCTGCCCGGGGGCCCGAACGGGCGCCGGCCCCCTCTGCCTCCAGTGTGCGCCGAACGGGCGACACCGGCTCAGGCGGCCGCTCCGCCGTCCCAGTCGATGCCGATCTCCGCGAGCCAGGCGCGGTCCTGCTCGTCCGGCGACGCCGCCGGCCGGCCCCGGTCCGCCGCGGACTCCCGGGCGGGCCGCGACGGCGGGCGCGGGATCTCCTGGATCGGACCGAGGCCGTACTTCTCGGCGGCGTCGGCTGCCGCCGGGCCCGCTGCCGCCGGGCCCGCGGCCTCCTCCTCGGTCACCCCGATGTGCACGGCGCTCTCGTCGCCGGGGTCGATCACCCGCAGCTGCGGGTCCGGCGGGCGGCGCAGCGCGATCCTGCGGCCGCAGGCCGGGCAGCACCACTCGTCGGCGCCGTCGGCCAGTCTCGCGGTTCTCACCATCTGATGGATCACGCGCATCGCGGGCACCCCCGTCCCGCCCGGCACCGGGCCCTGCACAAGGGATGCCCGCTGAGAGGCCGTCGGCAACCCGCCGGGGCCGGCCAAGCCCTAGTCCAGGAACAGCCCGCGGGCCGCCGCCGACTGCTCGTTGGCCTCCAGGCGGGACTCCGCGCCGGGGAGTTCGTCGCACATGGTCTGCAGCAGCACCCGGCCGAGCATCATCGGCGCGCAGGCGGTGTCGAAGACCAGGCCGGTGGCGACCGCGGCCGGCAGCAGCAGGTCGGAGAGCTTCGCGACCGGCGCGAAGGCGCTGTCCGCGACGGTGACCACGGTCAGGCCGCACGCCCGGGCGGTCACCAGGGCGTCCATCAGCTCCCGCGGGTAGCGCGGCAGCGCGAAGCAGATCAAGGCGCTCGCCCCGGCCGCGGCGGCCTGCTCGATCCGGTCGGCGAGCATGGAGCCGCCCTCGTCGAGCAGCCGGACGTCCGGGTGCACCTTGGCGGCGAAGTAGGCGAAGCCGTGCGCCTGCGCGGAGGCGGCGCGCAGGCCCAGCACCGGCAGCGGGCGGGAGGCGGCGAGCAGCCGGGCGGCGCGGACGATCGGCTCGGGGTCGGCCAGCAGGTCGGCCAGGTGGCGCAGGTGCTCGATCTCGGCGAGCACCGCCTGCTGGTGCTCGTTGCGCACCGCGTCGGCCGGCGTCTCGGCCGCGGGCTGCTCGCCTGCGCCGAGTTCGCGCAGCTGCTTGCGCAGCGCCGGGTAGCCGTCGTAGCCGAGGGCGACCGCGAAGCGGGTCACGGACGGCTGGCTGACCCCGGCGAGCTCGGCCACCTCGACGCTGGAGAGGAACGGGGCCTGGGTCGCGTGCCGGACGAGCGAGTGGGCGATCCGCCGCTGGGTCGGCGTCAGCCGGTGGCCCTCGAAGAGCTGGAGCAGGCGCGCCGACGGGCCGACCGTGCCGGTCTCGTCCAGGGCTGTCATCGGCAAAACCTCCGGGCGGGGGTGCGGAGCCCACCGCCGGCTGCGGCGGCTGGGACGACTGTGGCGCAGTCTTGGCAGGTGGGCAATGGTGTTTCGCACTGCGGGACGGCCCCCGGCCCGGTCTCGGGGTGACCCGGAGACTTCCCTGACCCGCCCCGGAGATCGCGGCGCGGCGCTGGACCGACCCGGAACCGGGCGAGGACGCTGGCGGCCATGGACCTCTCCAAGGACGACCTCGCCCGCGACCTCGACGCCGCGCTGCAGACCCGCAAGGAGCTCGGCCCGGAGTACGAGAGCGCGCTCGTCGACTCCTTCCTCGCCCGGCTCGACGCCCGGCTGGACGCCGGGGCCGAGCGGCGGACGGCCGGGCAGGCCGACCCCGACCGGCCCCAACGGCCGCGCGGCGGACAGCAGTTCAAGATCCAGGTGCTGTCGCTGGTGATGGGCGTGCCGCTGTCCGGCGTGGCGGCGGGCACCTGCGGCCTGGCGGGCCTGGTGGTGTGCTGGGCCGGGATCGTCGGCATCAACCTCTCCTCCGCGCTGTCCGGCCGCGGCCGGGAGCGGCGGCGGGACGGGTGGGGCTGAGCCCTGTCTCTTTTAAACAACTTACGCTGCCGACGCTAGAGGGAGGTTATAGAGC
>NZ_JBHWBW010000184.1:3043-9520 GCF_042735675.1 Kitasatospora sp. NPDC059571 | reverse complement strand
CCGGCCCCCGCCGCACCACCCTCCCCTCCGCGGGGCCCGGCCGCGCGGGGGTGCGGGGGGGGCAGGGGGGGGCCGGAGCCCCCCCGACCCGCCGGGGCGTCAGGCCAGCGGGCCGGTGACCCGCTCGACCGCGCGCACCAGGTCGCCGGAGGCGACCAGGGCGGCCGCGGCCTCCAGGTCGGGCGACAGGAAGCGGTCGCGGCCGGGACCGCCGACGCCCGCCTCGCGGGCGGCCGCGATGGCGGCCGCGGAGGCCGGGGCGAGCGGGCCGCTGCCGCCCTCGGCGCGGATCTCCAGCGCACGGGAGGAGGCGACCAGCTCGACGGCGAGCACCCGGGAGAGGTTCTGCACGGCCTGGCGCAGCTTGCGGGCAGCCGACCAGCCCATCGACACGTGGTCCTCCTGCATGGCGGAGGACGGGATGGAGTCGACCGAGGCCGGGACGGCGAGGCGCTTGTTCTCGCTGACCAGGGCGGCCTGGGTGTACTGGGCGATCATCAGGCCGGAGTCCACGCCCGGGTCGTCGGCGAGGAAGGCCGGCAGGCCGTGCGAGCGGGCCTTGTCGAGCAGCCGGTCGGTGCGCCGCTCGGAGATCGAGCCGAGGTCGGCCGCGGCGATGGCGAGGAAGTCCAGCACGTACGCGACCGGGGCGCCGTGGAAGTTGCCGTTGGACTCCACCCGGCCGTCCGGGAGCACCACCGGGTTGTCGACCGAGGCGGCGAGCTCGCGCTCGGCGACGGTGCGGGCGTGCGCGACGGTGTCGCGGCCGGCGCCGGCGACCTGCGGGGCGCAGCGGATCGAGTAGGCGTCCTGGACGCGCGGCGCGTCGTCCTGGTGGTGGCCGGTCAGGCCGGAGCCCTTGAGCACGGCCAGCATGTTGGCGGCGGAGAGCGCCTGGCCGGGGTGCGGGCGGATCGGGGCGTGCAGCTCGGGGGCGAGCACCTTGTCGGTGCCGAGCAGCGCCTCCAGGCTCATCGCGGCGGTGATGTCGGCGGTGGTGAACAGGCGCTGGAGGTCGGCGATGGCCATGACCAGCATGCCGAGCATGCCGTCGGTGCCGTTGATGAGGGCGAGGCCCTCCTTCTCCAGCAGTTCGACGGGCTCGATGCCGGCGGCGGCGAGCAGCTCCGCGGCGTCCTTCTCCACGCCGTCCGGGCCGAACGCGGTGCCCTCGCCCATCAGCACCAGGGCGCAGTGCGAGAGCGGGGCGAGGTCGCCGGAGCAGCCGAGCGAGCCGAACTCGCGGACGGCCGGGGTGATGCCCGCGTTGAGCAGGGCGGCCATGGTCTCGGCGACCAGCGGGCGCACACCGGTACGGCCGGAGGCGAGGGTCTTCATGCGCAGGAACACCAGCGCGCGGACGACCTCGCGCTCCACCACCGGGCCCATGCCGGCGGCGTGCGAGCGGACCAGCGAGCGCTGGAGCTGGGCGCGCAGCTCGGGGCTGATGTGGCGGACGGCGAGGGCGCCGAAGCCGGTGGAGACGCCGTAGACCGGGCGCGGCTCGGCGGCCAGCGCGTCGATCCGGGCGCGGGCGCCGGCCATCTCGGCGAGGGCGTCGGGGCCGATCTCGACCCGGGCGTTGCCCCGGGCGACGGCGAGGACGTCCTCGGCAGTGACATCGGCCTTGCCGACCTGGACCAGTGGCGCGTCGGGGGCCACAGCACCGTGCATATCCATATGCACAATCGAATCAGGTGAATGGGAATCTGACAACCGCGGGCGGCGGGTCAGTCGCGGCGACCCCCGGGGGATTTCCCTTCCGGCCGCCGGTGCCGCAGGCTGGGCCCGACGGGGCACGGGACGACGGAGGGCTGATGGCACGGGCGACGATACGGCGCAGGGTGGTCCGGCTGCGCGGCGCGGAGCAGGGCGTGCGGCCCGATTCGCTGGCTGCGGAGGAGCCGCTGGAGATCCGGGTCGGCGGCGAGCCGCTGACCGTCACCATGCGCACCCCGGGCCACGACTTCGACCTGGTGGCCGGCTTCCTGGTGGGTGAGGGCATGGTCCACTCGGCGGAGCAGCTGGCCGCGCTGCGCTACTGCGCCGGGACGGACGCCGAGGGCGCCAACACCTACAACGTGGTCGACGCGACCGTCCGCGGCCGGGTCGCCGCGCTGTCGACGCACCGCAACCTGCTCACCACCAGCGCCTGCGGCCTGTGCGGCCGCGACACCGTGGAGGCGGTGCGCACGCACAGCCGGTGGCCGGTCGCCGAGGACCCGCTGCGCGTCTCCCCCGCGACGCTGTACGCCCTGCCGGACCGGCTGCGGGCCGCGCAGCGGGCGTTCGAGAGCACCGGGGGCCTGCACGCCGCCGGGCTGTTCGACGCGCAGGGCCGGCTGCTCTGCGTCCGCGAGGACGTGGGCCGGCACAACGCGGTGGACAAGGTGGTCGGCTGGGCGCTGCGCGAGGGCCGGCTGCCGCTGGCCGGGCACCTGCTGCTGGTCAGCGGGCGGGCCTCGTTCGAGCTGACCCAGAAGGCGGCGCTGGCGGGTGTCCCGCTGCTGGCCGCGGTGTCGGCGCCCTCCTCGCTGGCGGTCGAGCTCGCCGAGGAGCTGGGCCTGACCCTGGTCGGGTTCCTGCGCGGCGAGAGCGCCAACGTGTACACGGGTGCCGAGCGGGTGGCGGCCGGCTGAGCCGCCGCCCCGCCCGGCCCGGGGTCAGTCGCGCGAGCGGCGGCGCATCGACACCACCACGGCGACCAGCACGGCCAGCAGCACGATGATCACCAGCACGCCGATCAGCTTGCCGAGCACGCCGCTCTTGGACTTCGACTTCTTCTTGGTCTTGGACTTCGCCAGGTTGACGGCGGTCGTCGCGGACGCCGCCCGCGCGGTCACCGTCCGCCCGGCCGAGGCCGGGGCCTGCGGCGCCGCCGGCGCCTGCCGGACGGCCGCGGCGGCCCGCGGTGCGGCGACTGCCTCGCCGCCGGCCAGCGCGGTCCCCCCGACCGCCATCACGAGTGTGAGCAGTACTCCGGCCAGCCGTGTGCGCATTGGTCCCTCCCAGGTCCCCCGGTGCGATGCGGTCACACTGTCGCATGCCCCCGGCGGCCCCGGACAGTCCTGCGGGGCCCGCTGTGGCCCAGCTGTGACGTCCCGTCCGCGGACCGCGGACCGGCCCGGCGGCGTCAGTCGGGCGGCGGCGAGGCCGGGCCGGAGAGGGCGACCGCGACCAGCGCGCGCAGCGTCGCGGCGACCTGCCCGAGCGGCAGGGTCGCATCGTCCGCGAAGAGCTCGACCAGCCAGCCGCCGGCCGGGTTCGGGCCGCCCGCGGCGACCATCGCCTTGTAGCCGCTGACCACCATCACGGCCTCCTCGGCCGGGTCGTTGCCGGCCGCGCCCACCCGCAGCGCGAAGCCGCCGCCGCGGGCGGCCCGGCGGGTCTGCGGATAGTGGCGGAGGTCGAACACGGCGTCCGGCGCCTCGATCTGGGCCCGCTGGGTGACCGCGCCGGAGCCGCTCGGCCCGCTGGTCAGCCGGTAGACGGCGTGCTGGGCGGTGCGCATCAGGTGGGAGCCGGGCGGCACGTAGGAGACCCACCAGGCGACGGCGTCCAGCAGGTGGGCGGCGGTCTCCGCGACGGTCACCAGCCGGGCCAGCGTGTCGGCCGGATGGTTGGCCCGCTGGGTGCCGTTGTGGTCGAGCGCGGCCAGCACGGTGGCGAGCAGCTGGCCCGGGTCGGCGCTGTGCGCGGCCCCGCGGAAGCGGCGCCGGTCGCCGCCGCGCGGGCCGGGCCCGCCCCGGCGCGGCTCGCTGCGGTGGTGCGGGTCGGCGGCGTCGGCGAGCAGCACGGTCGGGTCCGGGGAGAACCCGGGCCCGTGGCTGCGGCCGGCCACCACCGGGTGCGCGGCCCGGGAGGCCTTGGCCCGGTACTGGGCGGCGTCGGCCAGCCGGAACAGCCGGTCCGGGGTGGAGACCGGGCCGATCGAGTCGCCGGTGGAGGCGACCCCGCAGGCCACCCCCTCGCCCTCGGTGAGCTGCAGGGCCCGGGTGCACAGCTCCTCGGCCACCGCGACCACCTCGTCGGCCTTCTGACCCTCCACCAGCAGGCAGAACTCGTCGCCGCCGAGCCGCGCGGCCAGGCTGCCGGGCAGCTTCGCGGCGCACAGCGACAGCTGGTGGGCGAATCGTTCCAGCAGCCGGTCGCCCATCTCGTGGCCGAGCTGGTCGTTGACCCGCTTCAGCCCGTTGACGTCGCAGACGACCAGGCTGACCACGGTGGCGTCGCGGTTGTGGGCCTGCAGGGCGCTCTCCAGCCGGGCGTCCACCGCGCGCCGGTTGGCGAGCCCGGTCAGCGGGTCGGTGAAGGCGAGGCGGCGCAGGTCGGCGAGGCGCTCGGTCTGCGCCAGTCCGGCGGAGATCTGTGCGGCCAGCAGGGTGGCGTAGTCGGCGTCGGCCTCGTCGAAGACCGGCATGCCCTCCGTCCGGGCGAGGTAGAGCTCGCCCCAGGCCTGGCCGTGCAGCACGATCGGGGCGACCAGGCAGCAGGCCCGGCCGCGCCGGCGCAGCCCGGCCGCGCGCTGGCGGCAGAACGCGCCGGCACCCGGGTGCGGGTGGGCGCTCTGCGGGTCCGGGTCCTCCGCGGTCTGCACCCAGGCGCGGGGCAGCCGGCCGGTGGTCCAGTGCTCGTCCAGGTAGGTGACGATCTCGGGGAAGTCGGCGACCGGGTACGACTCGTCCTCGGGGAACTCCTCCTCGCCGGCGGCGAGGTCGCCGTAGTTGGCGAGCACCCGGAGCCGCCCGGACTCGCGGTCCCAGACCGAGACGGCGGCCATCGTGGTGTCCAGCGCGCTGGTGGCCCGGACGGCTGCGGCACGCACGGCCTCCAGCGGGGTCAGCGCACCGGCCATGTCGTGGGCGAGCTCGACCACCGCCTGGAGCCGGAGGTCGGTGGTGGCGGCCTGCGGCGCGGGGCCGCCGGGGCGCTGGGCAGCTGTGGTCTCGCCGCTCAACCGGATCGCCTCGTCCCTGTGGTCCGTACCGCCGTGGTGCGCATCCATAGTGGACCAAGGTTATGGCGGTTCGGTAAGGCTATGCCCGATTTGTCAAGGTGAAATTGTGAGCGTCCGGTGCCGCTCAGTCACCGAGGGCGCTGCGGGTGAGCAGCCACGGCTCGACCAGGCCCAGCCCGCGCACCGGACGGCGCCACATCGGCTGGAGGTGGAAGGGGTAGCCGCTCTCCGACCGGTGGCCGGCCGGGTCCTCCGGCACGTACGGCGGGACGGCCCCGCTCTGCTCCAGGGCGGTGGCGAGCTCGCCGTCGACCAGCACGGCGTCCTTGGGCGCGATCGAGGTCAGCCGGCTCGCCAGGTTCACGGTGGTGCCGAAGACGTCGCCCATCCGGGAGGTGACCGTGCCGAAGGCCATGCCCACCCGCAGGGCCGGCATGGTGTCCTCCTTGGCCAGCGTCTCGACCAGCACCACGGCGATCTCGGCCGCGATGGCCGGCTCCTCGGTGGCGTAGAGGATCTCGTCGCCGAGGGTCTTGATCACCCGGCCGCCGCGGCCCACGATCAGGTCGGCGCAGGTGTTCTCGAAGGTCTCGACGAGCTCGCCGAGCTCCTCCTCCTCCAGCCGCCGGGAGAGCCGGGTGAACCCGACCAGGTCGGCGAAGCCGACCGCGAGGCGGCCGCTGGTGATCTCGTTGTCCTCGGCCGCGTGCACCACCCGGCCGGTGACGGCGGCGAGTTGACGGCGCCAGACGTACACCAGGAACTGCTCCAGCTCGGGCAGCAGCAGCTCGGTCAGCGGGTAGGCGACCTCGGCCCTGGTCATGCCGGGCTCGACGGACTGGGTGAGGTTCTCCAGGAAGGTGTCCATCTGCCAGGTCGCCAGCCGGGAGGTGGTCTGGCCGGTGGAGCGGGCGACCTGGATCGCCATCGACTCGCTGAGCAGCCCGGACTCGATCAGGCCGGCGAGGCGGCGCAGCGCGATCACGTCGTTGTCGGTGAGCGCCCGCTTCTGCCCGATGTCGGGGAAGCCCATCGCCCGCCAGAAGCGGCTGGCGAGCTCCATCGGGACGTCCGCGGCGCGGGCGGCCTGGTACGGGGTGTACTTGCGCGGGGCGTCGAGGATCAGCCGTTCCAGGTCGAGGGCGACCGTCCGCTGGCCGTCCCCGCCCCCGCCGTCGCCGTTGCCGCCCCCGGCGTCGCCGTTGCCGCTCCCGGCGTCGCCGTTGCCGCCCCCGCTGCCGCCCGATTCCTCGCCTGCCACCGGTCCATCCCCGTGCGGTCGCCGCACTGCCTCTCGTCCTGCCTGTCAATGGCGTGCCCCACCGCGCGGGTAGTGGCGCGCCTCACACCGCTGCCAGGTGGAATGTTCGCACGGAATCCCGTCATCCGGGGCATCCGGTCCGTCAGCCGGCCTCCGGGCGCTGCGGCCGCACGTGCACCACGTCGCCCGCGGCGACCGGCCGGGGGGCCCCCCCCCGGGGGGGGCGGCCCCCACCCCCCCCGGCCCCGCAGCGCCCCCC
>NZ_JBHWBW010000184.1:2323-3033 GCF_042735675.1 Kitasatospora sp. NPDC059571 | reverse complement strand
GCGCGCGTCCGGCCGGGGGCCCCTCCTCCCCACCCCGGCCCGGGGCGACCCGCCCCGCGTCCCCCCGACGGGGGCGAGGACGACCAGCCTGCCGTCGCCGTCGATCGCGACGGCCTCGCCGAGGAGCTCCTGGTCTCCGGGCAGCTGGACCTTCACCTGCCGGCCGAGCGTGGTGCAGCGCGCCGTGTACGCGGGCAGCAGCCCGCTGGCGTGGGGGTCGCCGGCGGCGGCCCGCCATTCGCCGTACAGCTCGGCGAACTCGCGCAGCAGGGCGCGCAGCAGCGTCTGGCGGTCGGTGACGGCGGCGCCGGCCAGCGCCAGCGAGGACGCGGTCGGGACGGGGAGCTCGGCGGCGCGCAGCGACACGTTGAGGCCCAGGCCCGCGATCACGGCGCCACCGCTCAGCTCGGTGAGGATGCCGCCGACCTTGCGCTCCTCGCCGTCCACGGTCACCTGGAGGTCGTTGGGCCACTTGAGGCCGGTGTCGAGCTCGGCGACCCGGGCGACGGTCGCGGCCGCGGCCACCCCGACCAGGATCGGCAGCCAGCCGTACCGCTCGACGGGCACCTCGTGCGGCCGCAGCAGCACGGAGAGGAACAGGCCGGAGCGCGGCGGGGCGCTCCAGCGGCGCTCCAGGCGGCCGCGGCCGGCCTGCTGGGACTCGGCGACCAGGACCGCGCCCTCGGGCGCGCCGTCCCGGGCCCCGGCGC
>NZ_JBHWBW010000184.1:0-2313 GCF_042735675.1 Kitasatospora sp. NPDC059571 | reverse complement strand
GCGGCGCGCCCGGCCGCCGCCCGCGGCGGCGCGGGCCGCCCTGTGGGTCCCCGCCCCCCCGCCCCGGGCCGGCGCGGGCCCCGTCCCGGGCCCGGGCGGCGAGGTCGGTGTTGGTGGAGCCGGTCTCGGTGACGACGTCCAGCGAGGTCCACAGGCCGCCGGGTACCAGCAGGTCCCGGCGGAGCGCGCCGGCGTCGAGCGGGGGGCGGTCCAGGTCCGTCCAGGGCGAGGGGCCCGGATGGCCGAGGCCGCGCAGTCCGCTGCGGCGGGGTCGGACGGGCTCTGGCTGCTCGGAGTCGGTCACCCGGCCACCCTACCGACGGCCCGGCGCCACCGTCCGGCCACAGGCCGTCCCATGGTGCCGCAGGACACGCGCGCGACACACTGTGTTGCTGGCCATAACAGGATCCGCCCGGCGCTGGCTACGCTACTTGGCGGTAGTCGCAGAGCCGCCCTGCCCTCATGCCGTCGTCGGCTTCGGGAGCGGCCAAGGACCAGGGAGAGCCACCTCAATGACCGAGGCGCCGTACGACCCCCACACCACCGCCGGGAAGCTGGCCGACCTGCGGCGCAGGATCGACGAGGCCGTGCACTCCGGATCGGCCGCCGCCGTCGAGAAGCAGCACGCCAAGGGCAAGCTGACGGCGCGTGAGCGGGTGGTGGAGCTGCTGGACGAGGACTCGTTCGTCGAGTTCGACGAGTTCGCCCGGCACCGCTCGACCAACTTCGGCCAGGAGAAGAACCGCCCGTACGGCGACGGCGTGGTGACCGGCTACGGCACCGTCGACGGCCGTCAGGTCGCCGTCTTCGCGCAGGACTTCACCGTCTTCGGCGGCTCCCTCGGCGAGGTGTTCGGCGAGAAGATCGTCAAGGTGATGGACTTCGCGCTGAAGACCGGCTGCCCGGTCATCGGCATCAACGACTCCGGCGGCGCGCGCATCCAGGAGGGCGTGGTCTCGCTCGGCCTGTACGGCGAGATCTTCCGCCGCAACGTGCACGCCTCCGGTGTGATCCCGCAGATCTCGCTGATCATGGGCCCGTGCGCGGGCGGCGCGGTGTACTCCCCCGCGATCACCGACTTCGTGGTGATGGCCGACCGGACGTCGCACATGTTCATCACCGGCCCGGACGTCATCAAGACGGTCACCGGCGAGGACGTCGGCATGGAGGAGCTGGGCGGCGCCCGCACCCACAACACCAAGTCGGGCAACGCGCACTACCTGGCCGCGGACGAGAAGGAGGCGATCGAGTACGTCAAGAGCCTGCTCTCGTACCTGCCCTCCAACAACCTCACCGACCCGCCGGCCTACCCCGAGCAGGCCGACCTCGCCGTCACCGACGAGGACCTCGAACTCGACACCATCGTGCCGGACTCGGCCAACCAGCCGTACGACATGCACAAGGTGATCGAGCACGTCCTGGACGACGGCGAGTTCCTGGAGACCCAGCCGCTGTTCGCCGGCAACATCATCACCGGCTTCGGCCGGGTCGAGGGCCACCCGGTCGGCATCGTCGGCAACCAGCCGATGGACCTCGCGGGCTGCCTGGACATCGACGCCAGCGAGAAGGCCGCCCGCTTCGTGCGGACCTGCGACAGCTTCAACATCCCGGTGCTGACCTTCGTCGACGTCCCAGGCTTCCTGCCCGGCACCGGCCAGGAGTGGGACGGCATCATCCGCCGCGGCGCCAAGCTGATCTACGCCTACGCCGAGGCCACCGTGCCGCTGATCACCGTGATCACCCGCAAGGCCTTCGGCGGCGCGTACGACGTCATGGGCTCCAAGCACCTGGGCGCCGACCTCAACCTGGCCTGGCCGACCGCGCAGATCGCGGTCATGGGCGCGCAGGGCGCGGCCAACATCGTCTACCGCCGCGAGCTGGCCGAGGCCGCCAAGGCCGGCGAGGACGTCGACGCCCGCCGGGCCGAGCTGGTCGCCGAGTACGAGGACACCCTGCTGAACCCGTACCTGGCCGCCGAGCGCGGCTACGTGGACGCGGTCATCGCCCCGAGCGAGACCCGCGGGCACATCGTGCGCGGACTGCGGGCGCTGCGCGGCAAGCGCGAGGCGCTGCCGCCGAAGAAGCACGGCAACATTCCGCTGTAGTCCGTTCCGGGAGAGGATCGACCCATGGCCCCCATTCAGGTGCTGCACGGGCAGCCGACCCCCGAGGAGCTGGCCACCGTCCTGGCGGTGGTCCATTCCCGGGCCGCCGCTGCGCAGGCCGCCGCCGAGGCGGCAGGCCGGGCGGGCGGCCCGGCCTCCCCGTGGCGCGACCACGCGCGGAAGATGCGCCGGATGCCGGCCCCCGGGC
>NZ_JBHWBW010000183.1:0-13740 GCF_042735675.1 Kitasatospora sp. NPDC059571 | reverse complement strand
GGCGCCCCCGCCCCGCCGCGCGCCGGCGGGCCCGCCACCCCCGGCCCCCCCCCCGGCCCCCCCCCGCCCGCCCCCCCCGCGACCGTCACCCTGGCGGGCCAGCTCTGCACCCCCAAGGACGTGCTCGCCGCGCACGTCCCGGCGGCCGGGCTGCGGGCCGGCGACCGGGTGGTCCTCGCCATGGCGGGGGCGTACGCCTGGAACATCTCGCACCACGGGTTCCTGATGCACCCCCAGCCGGAGTTCCACGTGCTCGACGACCAGGCCGGCTGAGCGCGGCCGGCCGCGCCGCGCCGCCCCGGCCGGTGCCCCCGGACGCCCGGCCGGCGCAGGGGCGCCGCAGGTGGCGCCCCTGCGGGCGTGGGAGAGTGGTACCCAGCGAAGGGAGCGGGCACGTGCTGATGGAGAAGGTGGCGGAGATCCTCGCCGAGGCGTCGGCCGAGGCGGTCGAGCCCCGCTTCCGGGCACTGGGCGCCGGCGAGGTCATGGAGAAGGCCCCCGGCGAGGTGGTGACGGCCGCCGACCGCGAGGCCGAGGTGATCATCTCCAGAAGGCTGCGCGACCTGCTCCCCGTCCCGGTGGTCGGCGAGGAGGCCGTGTCGGCCGACCCGGCGCTGGCCGAGGCGCTGCGCTCCGAGCCCGCCGCCTGGCTGGTCGACCCGGTGGACGGCACCGCGAACTTCGTCGCCGGCCGGCCCGACTTCGCCGTGATGGCCTCACTGGTCCGCTCCGGCCGCACGGTGGCCTCCTGGATCTACCAGCCGGTCACCCGGACGAGCTACGCCGCGGAGCTCGGCGCGGGCGCCTGGCGCAACGGCGAACGGCTGGTCCGCCCGCCCGTCGCCGACGACCCGGAGAAGTGGCGCGGCTCGGTGAAGAGCCGCTACCTCGACCCGGCGCTCCACCACCGGATGCAGACCCGCGCGCGGGCGTTCGGCCGGATCACCACCGGACTGCGCTCCGCCGGCATGGAGTACCCGCAACTCGCCGAGGGCGAGCAGGAGTTCATCCTCTACTGGCGCACCCTGCCGTGGGACCACGCGCCGGGTTCGCTGCTGGTCACCGAGGCGGGCGGGGTCTCCGCCCGCCTCGACGGCAGCGACTACCGCCCGGACCCGCCGGGCTGCGAGGACGGCCTGCTGGTGGCCTGCGACCCGGCGGTCTGGGAGCGCACCCGGGCGATCCTGATGGGCACCGACGGCTGACGGCCGACGGGACCGCCGGAGCACGGCCCTACCAGAGCACGGGCAGCCGCTCCGGCAGGCGCTTGATGAAGCCCGGCCGCCACGCCAGCTGCTCCGCGGGCAGCGCGAGGCGCAGCCCGGGCAGCCGCTCCGCCAGCACCGCCAGCGCGATCTCCGCGTGGGTGCGGCCGAGCGCGGAGGCCGGGCAGAAGTGCCGCCCCGCGCCGAAGGACAGGTGCGGGTTGGCCGGGCGGTCGAAGTCGATCCGCTCCGGGTGCGGGAACACCTCCGGGTCGTAGTTGGCGCCCTCCACCAGCACCAGGACCAGCTCGCCGGCCCGCACCAGCACGTCGCCCACCGGGACGTCGGCCAGCGCCAGGCGGGGCAGCGCGTCCCCGATCGACAGGTTGACCCGCAGCAGCTCGTCCACCGCCCGGTCCACGACGGCCGGCTCGGTGCGGATCCGCTCCGCCAGCTCGGGCTGCCGGGCCAGGGCGATGATCGCGTGCAGCAGGAACGACGAGGTGGAGACCGCGCCGGCGCCGAACAGCGACAGCGCGACGGTGGCCAGCAGCTCGTCGTCGACCCGGTCGGCGGCGTCCGGGGAGCGCCGCAGCTCGGCGAACCGGCCGAGCAGCCCCTCGGTCGGCGCCGGGTCCGCGTTCAGCCGCTCCACCAGGTAGCCGAGGTCCTTGTACCAGTTGGGCGCGGACCCCTCGAACGGCGCGGGGCTGGTGATGAAGGCGAGGTCGATGCCGGCCATCAGCCGCCGCCAGTCGTCGCTCGGGATGCCGAGCAGCCGGCAGTGCAGCGCCGCCGAGTACGGGTCCGTGAAGCCGTCACGCAGCTCGCCGGGCGCACCCTGCTCGACCAGCCGGTCGATCAGCCGGTGCGCCTCGGCCTCCAGCCGGCCGGCCAGCTCCCGGTCGGCGCGCGGGTTGAGGGTCTTCATGACGGCCTGCCGCAGGCCGGCGCTGTTGATGTTGCCCATGTTGTTGACCACCTCCGGCGGGATGGTCAGCGCGTACTGGCGCGGCACCCCGGGGTTGGCGGTGTCCTTGAGGCTGAACCGCTCGTCCTCCAGCACCTGCTTCGCCAGCGCGTACGAGCTCACCAGCCAGGCCTCGTCGCCGGTCATGGTGCGGACCCTGGTGATCGGGTGCTTCTCCCGCAGGGTCACCGCCTCCTCGGGCAGCACGTCGCCGCGCCGGGAGAGCGGGAAGGTGAACTCGGGCTGCTCGGTGGTGGTCATCGGTCTCCTCGTCATCGGTCGGTGGCGGGTGGTCAGGCCGCGGCGGCGGCCGCGACGGCCGGGCGGACCACCGCGTAACCCTGGTGCGCGGCCGCGCGCAGGCCCTCGGTGCGGCCGAACAGCACGTCGGTGAGCGGTAGTTCGACGTGGTAGCAGGCGACCGAGGAGTCCACTCCGAGCAGCGCCGGGGTGTCCAGGAAGAACGGCAGCTCGGCGGCGATGTACGCCACGCCCGCCGCCAGGTGCTCGGCGTCCGGGGCGGCACCGTCGAGCCGGGAGTGCAGGAAGCCGCCGGCCATCCGCTCGGTCGCCTCCCGCAGCGGCCGGTCGGCGCCGAGGGCGTCGAGCACGGTGCGGTGCAGCCGCCGGTACGCGGCGGTGCCGGCCAGCTCGGAGAGGGCGTGGACGCCGACCCGGCTGCGCCCGGCGTCGGCGACGCCGCGCTCCACCCGCCGCCGGGTGGCCTTGACCTCCTTGGCGGCGCGGCGCGCCGCGGCCTCGGGCGGGTAGCCGGCCGCACGGAACTGCGCGGCCACGTGCAGGTCGGCGTGGACGACGTCGACGGCGGCGAACGACTCCCGCCCCCAGCGCACCAGGTCGGCGATCCGGCCGGCGCTGAAGTAACTGTTCCCGGGGCTGACGCCGATCAGCAGGTGGTCGCCGCGGTCGAATATCCGCCGGCACCGTTCGGAGAACGGCGCCGCGTCGAAGGCGGCGGGCGGGCCGCCGGGTATCGGGGTGGTGCTCAGAAGGATTTCGCTCATGCCGGAGCCTCCGCAGGGCAGGGCCGGGCCCACCGGGCCGAATGACGGGGAAGGGCGGTGCGAGCACGCGTCCGGGCGCCCGGTTCGGGCGGGGCGGACTGCGGCGGAAGGATGCGCGGACGCCGGGTCGGCGTACCGGTCGGACGGGAGCTCAGACCGGGCGTGGACAGGCCTGGAACGGCACGGTGGAGCTCCCCTGCGCCGCTAGTCCCTGGGTGCCGTGTGCTCCCGGTGTGGCGGCGACCACGAGAAGTTACCGCCGTTGATCACCGGATCCGCAAGGCATTGCGGCCGGTTGGCGGAATTCGATCCCGGCGCGGCCGAAAACGGCTGGACGGCCCGGAGGAGGTATGTTCACGGAACTTTCTTGCTGCAATACGTGATTGACGCTCCGTCGGCCATTGTAGCTTGCTCCGAAAAGGCCGGGCGGATCACGGGTGCGCGCTGTATCGGAATTCCACCTCGCGGCCGTGGCGGACGATCTCGGCGAGCAGCCGGTCGACGTCGGCCGGCGTGGTGTGCGGGTTCAGCAGAGTGAGTTTCAGGCGCACCCGGCCCGGCCCGTCGCCGGGGATCTCGGTGCGGCCGACCACCGCCGTGCCGGTGCGCAGCAGCTGCCGGCGGAGTTCGGCGTTGACCAGGTCGGCGGCGGCCGGATCGGGGTCGGCGGGTCGGTACCGGAGGAGCACGGTGGTGAGGACGGGCTCGCCCTGCCCCTCCAGCGCGGGTTCGGCGCGGACCGCCGCGGCCGCGTGCCGGGCCAGGTCGTGGCAGGCGTCGACCAGTGCGCCGAGGCCGGCCCGGCCGAGGGTGCGCAGGGTGACGGCCAGCTTGAAGGCGTCCGGGCGCCGGGTGGTGCGCAGCGAGTACCCGAGCAGGCTGGGATAGCCGGCCTGTTCGTCGTCGGCCGGGTTGAGGTACGCCGCACGGCGGGCCAGCGAGGCGTAGCTCTCCCGGTGGCGGACCAGGAAGACGCCCGCGGCGGCCGGCTGCCAGCCGAGCTTGTGGAAGTCGAGCGACACCGAGTCGGCGCGTGCGATGCCGTCGAGCAGCGGGGCGAGCCGCCCGGAGAAGAGCGCGCCGCCGCCGTACGCCGCGTCCACGTGCAGCCGGGCACCGTAGCGCCGGGCCAGGTCGGCGCAGCGGTGCAGCGGGTCGATGGCCCCGGTGTCGGTGGTGCCGGCGGTGGCGACCACGGCGACGGGGGTCTCGCCGGCGCGGACGGCGCCGGCGCGGGCCGCGGCGAGAGCGTCGGCGTCCATCCGCTGGTCGCGGTCGACCGGCACGGTGAGCACGGCCCGTTCACCGAGGCCGAGCAGGGCGGCGGCGCGCTGGACGGAGAAGTGGGCGGCCGCGGAGGCGAGGATCCGTGGCCGGCGGCCGGCCGGGAGCCCGTCGAGCTCGACCGCCCCGCCGAGGACCCGGTCGCGGGCCAGCATCAGCCCCATCAGGTTGGACTCGGTGCCGCCGGAGGTGAGCACCCCGGCCGCGGCGGCGGGCGGGAAGCCCACCAGCGCGGCGAGTTCGGCGAGGAGCTCGGTCTCCAGGGCGGTGGCCGCGGGCGCCTGGTCCCAGGAGTCCTGGGACGGGTTGAGGGCGCTCACCGCGAGGTCGGCCGCGACCGCGACGGCCAGCGGGGGGCAGTGCAGGTGGGCCGCGCAGGCCGGGTCGGCGGGGTCGGCGGCGCCGTACGCGAGCAGCTCGGTGAGCCGGCGCAGGGCGGTGCTGTCCGGGGCCGGGTCGTCGAGGACCTGCCGGACCTGCCGGGTGGTCTCGCCGGGGCCGCCGGGGGCGATCGGGCCGCCGCGCAGCCGGGCCCCGGCGTCGAGCCCGGCCAGCGCCTCGTCGAGCAGCGGGCGCAGCGCGGCCGGGCCGGACCGGCCGCCGGAGAGCGCCTGCGGCGCCCCGGGGCCGGTCACGGGGTGCAGCGGGCGGCTGCCTCGACGGCGTCGCCGAGCCGGTCGAGGACGGCCTCGGCCTGTTCGTCGGTGATGGTGAGCGGGGGCAGCAGGCGCAGCACCGCGTCGTGGCGGCCGCCGAGTTCGACGATCAGGCCGCGCCGCAGGCAGGCCTCGCGGACCCGGACGGCGAGTTCGGGGTCGGCGGGCAGCGCGCCGCAGGCGTCCGGGGTGCCGGCGGGGTCGACGAGTTCGACGCCGATCATCAGGCCGCGGCCGCGGACGTCGCCGATGACCGGGAGGCCGCTGCGCAGCCCGTCCAGCCGGGCGGTCATCCGGGCGCCGAGCTGCTCGGACCGGGCGACCAGGCCGTTGGCGGCGACGTACCGCAGGGTGGCGGCGCCGGCCGCCATGGCGAGGGTGTTGCCGCGGAAGGTGCCGGTGTGCGCGCCGGGCGGCCAGCCGTCGTACTCCTCGCGGTAGACCACGACGGCGAGCGGCAGGCTGCCGCCGATGGCCTTGGAGAGCACCATGGCGTCCGGGGTGATGCCGCTGTGCTGGACGGCCCACATCGCGCCGGTGCGGCCGACGCCGGTCTGCACCTCGTCGACGATCAGCGGGATGCCGCGCTCGGCGGTGATCCGGCGCATGGCGCGCAGCCAGTCGTCCGGGGCGGGGACGACGCCGCCCTCGCCCTGGACGGCCTCCAGGATCATCGCCGCGGGTGCGGCCACCCCGCCGGAGGGGTCGTCCAGCAGCCGCTCGGTGTAGGTCACCGAGAGCTCCGCGCCGCGCTCGCCGCCGACCCCGAAGGGGCAGCGGTACGGGTACGGGTAGGGCAGCCGGGTGACGTCGCCGGCGCCGGCCAGCGGGACCCGGGCGGCGACCGAGCCGGTGACGGCGAGCGCGCCGGAGGTCATGCCGTGGTAGGCGCCGGTGAAGGCGAGGGCGCCGCGGCGGCCGGTGGCCGTCCGCATCAGCTTGAGCGCCGCCTCGACCGCATCCGTCCCGGCCGGGCCGCAGAAGTGCACCCGGGCCCGGTCGGCGAAGGCGGGCGGCAGGGACTCGAACAGGGCGGTGGTGAAGTCGTCCTTCTCCGCGGTGGCGAGGTCGAGCAGGTGGAGCGGGGCGCCGCTGTCGAGGGTGCGCCGGATGGCCGCCAGCACCACCGGGTGGTTGTGGCCGAGGACGAGGGTGCCGGCGCCGGAGAGGCAGTCGAGGTAGCGGCGGCCGTCGGCGCCCTCCACCGTCATGCCGTTGGCCCGGACGGGGACGATCGGGAACGACCGGGCGTAGGTGCGGGCGGCCGATTCGCGGATGCGCTGGCGGCGCAGGATCGCGTCACCGACGGGGACGGCGGTGTCCACGGTGGGGCTCACGGGCAGGCTCTCCCTCGAAGTTAGGTAAGCCTAAGTTTACCTGCCGGCCATCGCCGCCGACCGGCGGGGACACCGATCTGTCACCCGGTCGGGTGATCTCCGTGCCCTGCTCCAACGAGCGGGACGGCAAAGGGTTACGCACCGGATCCGGCACCTCCGGCACACCCCCTCCCGCTACCCCGGTAGGGGGTCCGGAACGGCTCCGTGGAGGGACGTGCCGGGGCGGGGCCGGAACCTACGGTCGGAGCACTGACCGACCGACCGCACCGGGAGGACCCCGTGACCCGCACACCCCTGCTCCCCCGCTCCGCCGAGTCGACTTCCGCGTCCGTCTCCTGGCTCCGCGCCGGCTACGACTGGCGCAGCTCGGCGTACGCCGTGGCCGCCCCGTTCGTCGGCCTGGCCTCGCTGCCGGCCGTCCTCGCCGGACGGCCCCGCACCGCCTACCGGTGGCAGCGCGGCCTCGCCGTCCGGCTGCTGGACGCACCGATCACCGAGCCGGCGCGCGGCCGGCTGCCGCGGGCCCTGGCGCACGCTGTACTGCCGCTGCCGCTCCAGCTCCTCAGCTGCGTGCTGACCGCCGTGCTGTGGGGGGACACGATCGTCCGCGGCCTCTGCTACCCGCTCGCGGAGTGGGGCAACGACGTGAGCAGCGCCTGGGGCGGCCCGACGATGGCGGGCGCCTGGCTGGCGCACTTCGGCGTCGCCCTGCTCACGCTGGCCCTCGTGCTGCCGATCCTGCGGGCCCCCGTCGTCGCCCAGCGGCGGCTGGCCGTCCGCCTGCTCGGCGCGCCCGGGGAGGCCTGAGATGGCTGCCCTAGGCTGGTCGGCGATGATCGCCGAACAGACGACGCGGCGGCTGCGGGCCGCGGCCCTGCCGGCCGCGGTCGCCGTCCTCGTCCCGGTCGGGTGGCTCGACCTCGTCCAGCACTACGCGCTGGCCGCAGGCCCGGCCCTGGCCCTGAGCGCGGCCCGCGCGGTGCCGCTGCTGTGGTGCCGCAGCCGCCCGCTGCCCGCCTTCGTGCTGACCCTCGCCGCCGGGGTGCTGACCGCGCTCGCGGCCCGCCCGGTCTCCGCCGCCGAGCCGTGGCCCTGGCCCGTCACCGGGCTGGCCGCCCTGGCCGTGGTGCTGGTCGCGGCCGGCAGCCGGGTGGCCCGCGGGGTGTCACTGGCGATGGGCGGCGCCGTCCTCGCCGCCACCGCGCTGCTGCTGGCCGCGCTGCCCGGCCGGGGCGGCTGGGCCGGACTGCTGCCGGTCGCGGTCGCCGTCGTCCTCGCGCTGGTCGCGGCCCAGGTGCTGCGCGACCGGGCGGCGGCCCTGGCCCGCCTCGCCGAACAGGAGCGGATCAGCGAGGTCGAGCGGACCCGGCGCGCCCTCCTGGAGGAGCGCTCCCGGATCGGGCGGGAACTGCACGACGTGGTGGCGCACCACATGTCGCTGATCGCCGTCCGCGCCGAGACCGCGCCCTACCGGCTGCCGGGCCTGCCCCCGGAGGCGCACGAGGAGTTCCGGGCCGTCGCCGGTGCGGCCCGTGACGCCCTCTCCGACATGCGGCGCCTGCTGGGGCTGCTGCGGGGCGAGGACGCGGCCGAACGGGTGCCGCAGCCCGACCTGGACCGGCTCGACGGCCTGATCGCGCAGGCGGGCCCGGACGTGGCGCTGGAGGTGTCCGGCGAACTGGCCGGCCTCCCGGCCGCGGTCGGTGTCTGCGCGTACCGGATCGTCCAGGAGTCGCTGTCCAACGTGCGGCGGCACGCGGCCGGCGCGGCGGCGACCGTCCGGGTGGAGCGCACCGGCGCCGCGCTCCTGATCTCCGTGCACAACGGTCCGGGTCGGGCCGGGCCGGCCGCGGCCCCGGCCGACGGACGCGGCCATGGTCTGATGGGCATGCGCGAACGGGCCGCCCTGCTGGGCGGGGAGTTCTCGGCGCGCGCCGTTCCCGGGGGCGGGTTCACCGTGACCGCCGCCCTGCCGCTGCCGGAGGATCGATGACCACCCGCATCCTGATCGCCGACGACCAGGCGATGGTCCGTCAGGGCTTCGGCGCGCTGCTCGCCGCCCAGCCCGGCCTGGAGGTGGTCGGTGACGCCGCGGACGGCGCCGCCGCCGTGGAGGCCGCCGGCCGGCTCGACCCCGACGTCGTCCTGATGGACGTGCGGATGCCGGTGATGGACGGTCTGGAGGCGACCCGCCGGCTGCTGGAGGGCCGCCCCGGGCGTCCCCGGGTGCTCATGCTCACCACCTTCGACCTGGACGACTACGTCTACGAGGCACTGCGGGCGGGCGCCAGCGGCTTCCTGCTGAAGGACGCCACGGCGGAGGAGCTCGTCGGGGCCGTCCAGGTGGTCGCGGCCGGGGACGCGCTGCTCGCGCCGTCGGTCACCCGCCGCCTGATCGCGGACTTCGCCGCCCGGGGGCCGGCCCCCCACCGCGCCGCCGCCCGCCGGCTGCCGGAGCTGACGCCGCGGGAGACCGACGTGCTGCAGCTGGTCGCCCAGGGCCTGTCGAACGCCGAGGTCGCCGCCGCCCTCGTCCTCGCCGAGCAGACCGTCAAGACGCACGTGAGCCGGATCCTGACCAAGCTCGGCCTGCGCGACCGGGCCCAGGCGGTGGTGTTCGCCTACGAGTCCGGGCTGGTCGCCCCGGGCGGCGCCTGAGGAGTCCGGGCCGCCCTGCCCTACGATTCGGGCATGAGCGACGAGCGGGCGGACCGGGCGCGCACCCGGGAGTTCTTCGGCGCACGCGCCGCCGGATGGGACGCCAAGTTCCCCGACGACGGCCCGCGCTACGCCGCGGCGATCGCCGAACTCGCCCCGGGCGACGGGGCCTTCGTGGTGGACGCGGGCTGCGGGACGGGCCGGGCGCTGCCGCTGCTGCGCGCCGCGGTCGGCCCCCGGGGCACCGTGCTCGGCGTCGACCTCACCCCCGAGATGCTGGCCCGCGCCGCCGCCCACCGGGATACGGCCGCCCTCCTGCTGGCGGACTGCGCCCGGCTCCCGCTGCCGGACGCGGTCGTGGACCTGGTCTTCGGCGCGGGCCTGATCGCCCACCTGCCGGGCCCGGCCGCCGGACTGCGCGAGCTCGCCCGGGTCACCCGGCCCGGCGGCCGCCTCGCGCTCTACCACCCGATCGGCCGGGCCGCGCTGGCCGCCCGGCACGGCCGCGCCCTCACCCCGGACGACCTGCGCGCCGAGCCGAACCTCCGCCCGCTGCTGGCCGCGAACGGCTGGCGGCTGACCGCCTACACCGACGCCGAGGACCGCTTCCTGGCGGTGGCCGAGCGCCCGCCGGCGGCGGGTCAGGACCGCCAGCGGTAGCAGAGCTCCGGGCGGCCGACCTGCCCGTACTGCGGCTCGCGGACGGCCAGCCCGCTCTCCACCAGGTGCTCCAGGTACCTCCGGGCGGTGATCCGGGAGACCCCGGCCGCGACCCCGGCGGCCGCCGCGGACAGCCCGGCGTCGGCGGCCCGCAGCACCCCGGCCACGGTCTCCAGCGTGGGCGCGCTCAACCCCTTGGGCAGCGCGGTCCGTTCGGGCGTCCGCAGCAGGGCGAGGGCTTGGTCGACCTCGTCCTGGCCGACCGCCTGGCCGTCCCGGCCGAGCGAGTCCCGGTAGCGGGAGTAGCGCTCCAGCCGGTCGCGCAGCGCCGCACTGCTGAACGGCTTCAGCAGGTACTGCACGACGCCCGCGGACACCGCCTGCCGGACCATCGCGAGGTCCCGGGCCGAGGTGACCGCGATGACGTCCGCGGTGTGCCCGGCCGCGCGCAGGGTGCGGCAGAGCGCCAGCCCGTGGCCGTCCGGCAGGTAGAGGTCCAGCAGGACCAGTTCGACCGGGTCGCCGGCCGCCCGGGCCCGGTCCAGGGCGCGCAGCGCCTGCGCGCAGCCGTGCGCGGTCGCCGCGACCCGGAAGCCGGGGGTGCGGGCGACGTACAGGCTGTGCGCGTCGGCGGCGACGGGGTCGTCCTCCACCACCAGGACCGGGATGGCGGTCATCGCACCGCCTCCCGCTGGAGCGGCAGGCGCACGGTGAGCACCGCGCCGCGGTCCCGGCCGACCTCCACGGTGCCGCCGTTGCGGCGGGCCGCCTGGGCGACCAGGGCGAGGCCGAGGCCGCGGCCGTGCTGCTTGGTCGTCCAGCCGCGCCGGAAGACCTCGGCCGCGGCCCCCTCGTCGATGCCGGCCCCGGTGTCGGCGACCCGGAGCAGCAGTTCCGGGCCGTCCACCCGGGCGGTGACGGTGACCTCGGGCGGGCCGGGGTGGCCGGCGGCGTTCTCGATCGCGGCGTCCACCGCGTTGTCGATCAGGTTGCCGAGGACGGTGACCAGGTCGCGCGGGGCGAGGTCGCGGGGCAGCACCCCGTCGTCGATCCGGCTGTCCCCGGTGAGCGCGAGCTCGACGCCGCGCTCGGCCGCCTGCGAGGCCTTGCCGAGCAGCAGGGCGGCGAGCACCGGCTCGCCGACCGCGCCCACCACGTTGTCGGTGAGCCGCTGGGTGAGGGCGAGTTCGGCGGTGGCGAAGTCCACCGCCTCGCGGTGGCGGCCGAGTTCGATCAGCGAGACGACCGCGTGCAGCCGGTTGGCGGCCTCGTGGGTCTGCGCGTTCAGCGCGTCGGCGAAGCCCCGGACGCTGTCCAGTTCACCTGCCAGCGACTGGAGTTCGGTGTGGTCGCGGAGCGTCAGCACGCTGCCCAGGCCGGTGCCGATCGGCGAGGTGTTGAGCACCACCACGCGCTCGGCGGTCAGGTGGATCTCGTCCACCGCCGGCTCCGGGCCGAGCACGGCTGCCAGCAGCGACTCCGGCAGCCCGAGGTCGGCCGCCGGCACACCCTCCAGCTCCCCGGTGAGGCCGAGGAGTTCGCGTGCGGCGTCGTTGCAGAGCACCACCCGGTGGCCGCGGTCCAGCAGCACCAGGCCCTCCCGGACGGAGTGCAGGGTCGCCTGGTGGTAGTCGTACAGGTGGCTGAGTTCGGCGGCGCCCATGCCGTGGGTGTGCCGGCGCAGCCGCGCGTTGGCGAGGTAGGTGCCGAGGCCGCCGAGGACGAGGGCCGCGGCGGCGACCCCGACCAGGGCCAGCACCGGGCCGCTGAGCTGCTCGCTGATCGAGTCGACGGTGATCCCGGCACTGACCAGGGCCACCACCCGGCCGGCGTCGTCCCGGACGGGGGTGACCACCCGGACGGACGGGCCGAGTGTGCCGCTGTACGTCTCGTGGGTGGTCTCGCCGGCCAGCGCCCCGTCGATGTGGCCGAGGAAGGGCCGGCCGATCTGCGCCGGGTCGCGGTGCGCCCAGCGGATGCCGCGGGTGTCCATCACGGTGACGAAGTCGACGTGCGCGTCCCGCCGGACCTGCTCGGCGTACGGCTGCACCACCGGGGTCGGGTCCGGCCGGACGGCGGCCGCGCGGACGGTCGGCGCGTCGGCGACGGCGGTGGCCGCCGCGGTCACCTGGCGCAGTGCCGAGTCCTCGGCCCGCTGGGCGGTGAACAGGTACGCCAGCACCGCACCCCCCGCCACCACGGCCGCCACGATGACGACCTGGACCGCGAACAGCTGCCCGGCCAGGCTGCGCGGCAGGCGGCGCACGGGACGGGACGGGGCGGCGGTCATGCGGACAGTGTGCCTGGTCGCGGCCGGGAAGGGCCCGCCCCGGTCATGTGAACTCTATGAACGCAAACGTGACCCGCGTCACGCGGGCGCCCATAGTCTTCACCGGCCCTCCCCCCGGGGCCGTCAGGGACTCAGGGCGAAGGAGCCGCAGATGTCGACCCCATCAGGAGCAGTCAGCAGAGGCAGGGACCGCACCCGCCACCTCTATCTCGCGGTGATCGTCGCGGTGGTCGCCGGCATCGTCGTCGGCCTGGCGGCGCCGTCGTTCGCGGTGGAGCTGAAGCCGGTCGGGACGGGCTTCGTCAACCTGATCAAGATGATGATCAGCCCGGTGATCTTCTGCACCATCGTGCTGGGCATCGGATCGGTCGGCCGGGCCGCCAAGGTCGGCCGGGTCGGCGGGCTCGCCCTCGGCTACTTCCTGGTGATGTCCACGGTCGCCCTCGGCATCGGCCTGGTGGTCGGCAACCTGATCGAGCCCGGCGCCGGCCTGCACCTCACCAGCGCGCTGGCGAAGTCCGGCCACGCCCAGGCCGCGGCGGGCGGCTCCACCGGCACCGCCGACTTCCTGCTCGGAACGATCCCGACCACGCTGTTCTCCGCCCTGACCGAGGGCAAGGTGCTCCAGACGCTGCTGGTCGCCCTGCTCGCCGGCTTCGCCCTCCAGGCCATGGGCCCGGCCGGTGCGCCCGTGCTGCGCGGCGTGGAGCACCTGCAGAAGCTGGTCTTCCGGATCATGTCGATGATCATGTGGGTGGCCCCGATCGGCGCCTTCGGCGCGATGGCCGCCGTGGTGGGCGCGACCGGCACCGCCGCGCTGAAGAGCCTCGCCATGATCATGCTCGGCTTCTACCTGACCTGCGCGCTGTTCGTCGCCGTCGTGCTCGGCCTGCTGCTGCGGCTGGTCGCCGGGGTGAACGTGTTCGCGCTGCTGCGCTACCTCGGCCGGGAGTTCCTGCTGATCCTCTCCACCTCCTCCTCGGAGAGCGCGCTGCCCCGCCTGATCGCCAAGATGGAGCACCTCGGCGTCAGCCGCCCGGTGGTCGGCATCACCGTGCCGACCGGCTACAGCTTCAACCTGGACGGCACCGCGATCTACCTCACGATGGCCTCGATCTTCATCTCCGAGGCGCTCGACAAGCCGATGTCGATCGGCCAGCAGCTCTCGCTGCTGCTCTTCATGGTGATCGCCTCCAAGGGCGCGGCCGGCGTCACCGGCGCGGGCCTGGCCACCCTGGCCGGCGGCCTCCAGTCGCACCGGCCGGAGCTGGTCGACGGCGTCGGCCTGATCGTCGGCATCGACCGCTTCATGTCGGAGGCCCGCGCACTCACCAACTTCGCCGGCAACGCGGTGGCCACCGTGCTGATCGGCCACTGGACGAACGAGCTCGACCGGGACCGGCTGCGGCTGGTGCTGGCCGGCGGCCTGCCCTTCGACGAGGCCGCCCTGGTGGACGCGCACGGCGCGGGCGTCCCCGCCCAGTCCGGCGCGCCCGCCGCGGAGACCGCCCCGGCCTGACCGGCACCGCCCCGACCCCCCGCCCCGCCCCCCGGGGCCGCCCCCCCGCGCGGCGCCGGGCCGGGGCCCGGGGGGGCCCGCGGGGGTCAACCCGGGGGGGGGGGGCGGCGCGGGCCCCCCCCCCCGGGGGGGGGGG
>NZ_JBHWBW010000182.1:1369-13969 GCF_042735675.1 Kitasatospora sp. NPDC059571 | reverse complement strand
TATAGGAGCACGGCGGCAGGCCGCGGCCTCAGCGGGGGGACGGCACCTCGGCCACCGGCCCGCCGGCGCCCTCGGCCTCGTCCTCGACCTGGTTCGGCTTGGCGCCGCCGAAGCGGCGGTCGCGCATCGCGTACTGCTCGCAGGCCCGCCACAGGTCGCGGCGGTCGAAGTCGGGCCAGAGCACATCCTGGAACACGAACTCCGCGTACGCCGACTGCCAGGCGAGGAAGTTGGAGGTGCGCTGCTCGCCGCTGGGGCGCAGGAACAGGTCGACGTCCGGCATGTCGGGGTAGTACAGGTACCTGGCGAAGGTCTTCTCGTTGACCTTCTTCGGGTCGAGCCGGCCGGCGGCCACGTCCCGGGCGATGGCCTGGGCGGCGTCCGCGATCTCGGCCCGACCGCCGTAGTTGACGCAGAAGTACAGCGTCATGGCGTCGTTGTCCTTGGTCTGCTCCTGGGCGACCTGGAGCTCCTGGACGACGCTCTTCCACATCTTCGGCATCCGGCCGGCCCAGCGGATGCGGATGCCCATGGCGTCCATCTCGTCGCGGCGGCGGCGGATCACGTCCCGGTTGAAGTTCATCAGGAACTTCACCTCCTCCGGGGACCGCTTCCAGTTCTCCGTGGAGAAGGCGTAGAGGGAGAGGTTCTTGACCCCGATCTCCAGGCAGCCGCGGAGCACGTCGAGGACGACCGCCTCGCCGACCTTGTGGCCCTCGGTGCGGGGCAGGCCGCGCTCCTTGGCCCAGCGGCCGTTGCCGTCCATGACGCAGGCGACGTGGTTGGGAACGAGCTCACCGGGGATCTTCGGCGGCCGGGCACCACTGGGGTGCGGGGCCGGGGTCTCGTACACCCGCTGCTTGCTGCCGAAGAGCCGTCGCGCTGCCATGCTCACTTCTCCACGTATCTCATCGAGCGGATACCCCGCTCCAGGTGCCACTGCAGGTAGGCGGCCACCAGTCCGCTGCCCTCGCGCCAGTACCGCGGTTCGCACGCGTCCGCCGTCTGCCAGTCGCCGGAGAGCAGCGCGCCGAGCAGCACCAGTGTCTCAGGGGAGGGTACGGCACTTCCAGGGACCCGGCAGTCGCCGCACAGCACGCCGCCGGCCTGCAGGGAGAAGAACCGGTTGGGTCCGGGCAGGCCGCACTTGGCGCAGTCGGTGAAGCTCGCGCCGTAGCCGTTGACGGCCAGCGAGCGCAGCAGGAAGGCGTCGAGCACCAGGTGGGACTCGTGCGCGCCGTCGGCGAGCGTGCGCAGGCCGCCCACCAGGAGCAGGTACTGCTGGACCGCGGGCTCGCCCTCGTTCTCGGCGAACCGCTCGGCGGTCTCCAGCATCGCGGTGCCGGCGGTGTAGCGGGCGTAGTCGGCGACGATCCGGCCGCCGTAGGGGGCGATCGTCTCGACCTGGGTGCAGAGCGGCAGAGTGCGGCCGACGAGTTCGCTGCCGCGGCTGAAGAACTGCACGTCGACGTGGGAGAAGGGCTCCAGCCGGGCGCCGAACTTGGACTTGGTGCGGCGCACGCCGCGGGCCACCGCGCGGACCTTGCCGTGCTGGCGGGTGAGCAGGGTGATGATCCGGTCGGCCTCGCCGAGCTTCTGGGTGCGCAGCACCACGCCGTCGTCGCGGTACAGGCTCATGCGGCGGCGCTCCTCGCGCGGCGGCCGGGCAGGATGGGCATCTCCCCATTCTCCCGCATGCCGCCGACACCCCGGCAGGGTGCCGAAAGCACCTGCCGACGGCGGGCGGCGGACGGCGTGCGGCACGTGGCGGGGGCGGGCGCGGACAGCCGTGCGCCCGCACCGCGGGTCCGTGGGGACGCCGGTTCGGTGCGGGCGCGGCGGGCCCGGGAGGGGGGTTGCGGGCCCGTCCGGAGGGAGCCCGGCGAGGGGCTCCGCGGCGGAGGTCGGTCGGCAGCGGTGCGGGAGGACGGAGGCGCCACAGGAAGGCGGGGCGGGAAGGCGGAGCCGGGCAGGTACGGGAAGGGAAGGGAAGGGAGCGGCGGGGTGGTCAGCGCGGCGCGCGGGTGGCGGCCTCCAGCAGCGCGTCCACGTGGGTGCCGCCGAGCCGGAGGCAGCGGCCGACCGCGGCCAGCGCGGACCGCTCCTGCGGCAGGTAGCGGCCGTCGGCGAGGGCGATCCAGGCGCCCTGCAGGACCAGCCGCTCGCGGCCGGCCTGGGCCAGGTGCGGGGCGAGCGGTTCGAGGGCGGCGTGCAGTTCGATGGCGAGGCCGCTGCCGGCGCCCTCCGCGCTGCCGTCGACCTCCTGCGGTTCGCCGCCGCTGTGCCCGGTGAGGGCGGCCAGCGCGGCGAGCACCTGGGCCTCGCTGCAGTCCTCGAAGCCGGCCTCGCGGATGACCGCGCAGGCGGCGTCGCGGCCGGCCCGGCTGCCGGCCCCGCCGGCCGCGAGCACGGCGAGGGCGACGGTGTACTGGGCGTCCCGGAGCATCGCCGCGAGCCGCACCGAGGTCAGCTGGTCGAGGGTCTCGACGCCGTAGCGGCCGTGGCAGCTGGTGCACTGGATGCTGCCGATCACCGGCCCGAGCGGCAGGACGGGGGTGCCGATCAGCCGCAGCCACCGCCGGCCGTGCTGCCGGCGGTAGTTGCGGTCGCCACCGCAGCCGGGGCAGAAGAAGTCACCGAGAACGTCCGTCCGCCAGCGCGGGCGGACACCCCACAACCCTGTCACGGCGCCACTCCCCAGACACGGCAGGCGGCCTGCACATCTGCGGGCAGGTCACGCGACCGGACGGCGGCGGTCGTCCCACCGACCCCGCTTCCGGTGCGTCGATGTTGCCATGGTTAAGGGCACGTGTCAGCACCCCGAACGGGTGCCGGCGCGAAAAAATGTGGCGTGGAACACACCCTTCCGGCTACGGCCCCCGAGGCGCCACCGGGCGGGCGGGGACGGCGAAGAGGGGCCACCCCGGCGGGTGACCCCTCGTCAGCTGCGATCCGCTGGGATCAGCCGCGCTGCGCCCGGTTGACGGCGCTGATCAGGGCCTTCAGCGAGGCCAGCACGGTGTTGCCGTCGATGCCGACGCCCCACAGCACCTTGCCGTCCACCGCGCACTCGACGTAGGCGGCGGCCTGGGCGTCGCCGCCCTCGCTCAGCGCGTGCTCGGCGTAGTCCAGGACGCGGACGTCCAGGCCGATACCGGCCAGGGCGTCGACGAACGCGGAGACCGGGCCGTTGCCGGAACCGGTCAGCGCGACCCGCTCGCCGTCGACCAGGGCCTCGGCGGACAGCACGTCGCGGCCGTCCTCGGTGGTCAGGCGGCGCGGGCCGTCCAGGGAGATGCGGCCCCACGGGTTCGCCGGGGTGGGCAGGTACTCGTCCTGGAAGACCGCCCAGATCTCGGCCGGGGTGACCTCGCCGCCCTCGGCGTCGGTCTTCGACTGGATGATCCGCGAGAACTCGATCTGCATCCGGCGCGGCAGGTCCAGCTTGTGGTCGTTCTTCAGCACGTAGGCGATGCCGCCCTTGCCGGACTGGCTGTTGACCCGGATGACCGCCTCGTAGGAGCGGCCGACGTCCTTCGGGTCGATCGGCAGGTAGGGGACGCCCCAGGTGAACTCGCCGACCGGGACGCCGGCGGCGGCCGCGTCGGCCTCCAGCGCGTCGAAGCCCTTCTTGATGGCGTCCTGGTGCGAGCCGGAGAAGGACGTGTAGACCAGGTCGCCGGCGTAGGGGTGGCGCTCGGCGACGCCCATCTGGTTGCAGTACTCGGCGGTGCGACGGATCTCGTCGATGTCCGAGAAGTCGATCATCGGGTCGACGCCCTGCGAGAACAGGTTCATGCCGACGTTGACCAGGTCCAGGTTGCCGGTGCGCTCGCCCTGGCCGAACAGGCAGCCCTCGACGCGGTCGGCGCCGGCCATCACGGCCAGCTCCGCGGAGGCCACGCCGGTGCCGCGGTCGTTGTGCGGGTGGGTGGACAGGCAGACGAACTCGCGGCGGGACAGGTTCCGCGACATCCACTCGATCTTGTCGGCGTAGACGTTCGGGGTGGACCGCTCGACGGTGGTCGGCAGGTTCAGGATGATCTCGCGGCCCTCGCCGGGCTGCCAGACGTCCATGACCGCCTCGCAGACCTCCAGGGCGAAGTCCAGCTCGGTGTCGATGAAGATCTCCGGCGAGTACTCGTAGCCGAAGACGGTGTCCTCGCCCAGGATCTTCTCGGCGTACTCCATCACCAGGCGGGTGCCGTCCACGGCGATCGCCTTGATGTCGTCCTTGCTGCCCTTGAAGACCACCCGGCGGAACAGCGGCGAGGTGGCGTTGTACAGGTGGACGGTGGCCCGCGGCGCGCCCTTCAGGGACTCCACGGTGCGCTCGATCAGGTCCTCGCGGGCCTGGGTCAGCACCGAGATGGTGACGTCCTCGGGGATCGCGTTCTCCTCGATCAGGGAGCGCACGAAGTTGAAATCGGTGGCGCCGGAGGACGGGAAGCCGACCTCGATCTCCTTGTAGCCCATGCCGACCAGCAGGTCGAACATCTTGCGCTTGCGGGCCGGGGACATCGGGTCGATCAGCGCCTGGTTGCCGTCGCGCAGATCGGTGGACAGCCAGCGGGGGGCCTGCGTGATGACCTTGCTCGGCCAGGTGCGGTCGGGCAGGTCGACGGTGCCGAAGGGTACGTAGCGGTGGAACGGCATGCCCGAGGGCTTCTGCTGCACCGTGGTGGCCGTGATCGGGGTGGGGCGGTCGATGAACGCGCGGGCGACGGACGACTGCTCGGTCATGGGTGTGACTCTCGGCTTCCCTGTCGAATGCGGGCTGCGGTCGGGGTGACGACACCGACCTGCCGGCTGAATGCGCCGCATCGTGAAAGGGCGCAACACAACTCCCCGCGGCAAGGGAGCCGGCCTTTTAGGACTACAGGCCCTCGCCGCGGCAGCTAAGAAGAAGCAGCCCGTAACGCATGATGTTCACCAGCGTAACCCAGGCCGCCGGGCACACGAAGTGAAGTCCACGACGATTCCACCCAGTGAGACGGTTCGGTTCCCGCAGGCATGGTGACAACAGGTCATGCATGCGTCACCCTGGGCGACATGAATCGGACACCGGCGCCCCCGGCGCACCCGCTGCCGCACTGCACCATCGTCCCGCCGCACATCCTGGACCGGCTCGCCGAACAGGGCCACGAGGCCGCCCGGCGCTCCCTCGCCCTGGACGCGGCGCACCGCGCGAACCGCCTGCTCGCCGCCCCGGCCCGGCCGCCCGCGCACCGGCTGACCCGGACCATCGCCGACGCCCGGCACACCGAGACGCTGCCCGGCCGCACCGTGCGCCGCGAGGGCGGCGCACCGGTCGCCGACGGCTCGGTCGACCGGGCCTACGACGGGCTCGGCGCCACCTTCGCCCTCTACGAGCAGGTCTACGGCCGCGAGTCGATCGACGGCGCCTGGCTGCCGCTGGACGCCACCGTGCACTACGGCGACCACTACGACAACGCGTTCTGGAACGGCAGCAGAATGGTCTTCGGCGACGGGGACGGCGAGATCTTCACCGACTTCACCTCCTGCCTGGACGTCATCGGCCACGAACTCACCCACGGCGTCACCCAGTACACCGCGGGCCTGGACTACCAGGACCAGTCCGGCGCGCTCAACGAGTCGCTCTCCGACGTCTTCGGCTCGCTGGTCAAGCAGTACGCGCTGGGCCAGAGCAGCGCCGAGGCCGACTGGCTGATCGGCGCCGGGCTGCTCGCCCCCGGCATCAACGGCGTCGCCCTGCGCTCGATGAAGGCCCCGGGCACCGCGTACGACGACGAGCGGCTCGGCAAGGACCCGCAGCCCGCGCACATGGACGACTACGTGCAGACCGCCTCCGACGCGGGCGGGGTGCACATCAACTCGGGCATCCCCAACCACGCGTTCTACCTCGTGGCGGACGCGCTCGGCGGGCACGCCTGGGAGCGGGCCGGGCAGGTCTGGTACGACACGCTGACCGGCGGGACGCTCTCCCCCGCCGCCGACTTCACCGCCTTCGCCCGTGCGACGGTGGCCGCCGCGCGGGCCCGCTGGGCGGACGACGCGGTCACCGACACGGTGGTCGCGGCCTGGTCACAGGTCGGGATCAGTACCACCTGAGCCTCGCGGGGAGTCTGTGAAAGACCTCGGCAAACGAAGGCCCTGCGTAGCACACTGGCAACCATGCGTATCCAGGTCATCCGGACCGGCGGCCTCGCCGGCCTCGCCAAGCACGCCGAGCTGGACACCACCGAGCGCCCGGACGCGCCGCACGTCCACGCACTGGCCCGCGAGGCGGTGGCCGGCGGGCTGCGCACCCCCTCGTACGGCGTGCCGGACGGCTTCCACTACGAGATCACCGTGGACGGGCGCACGGTCTACTGCGCCGACCCCAAACTGACCGACTCCCAGCGGGAACTGGTCGGCCTGGTGCTGCGCGAGGGGGCCTGAACCCGGCCGCCGGCCCGCCCGTGCCGCGGCGGCCGGTGCGGCGGGTGCGGCCGGTGCGGTTCAGCCGAACCGGCCGTTGACGCAGTCCTCGGTGCGCCTGTCGGCCGGAGTGCTGAACATCGCCGCGGTGGGGCCGTGTTCGACGATCGCCCCGGGGGTGCCTGCTCGGCGGGGAAGACGCGCAGAGGTCGGAGACCCGCTGGGCCTGCTGCACGTCGCGGGTGGCGATCACGAGGGTGACCTCGGCGGCCGGTCCGCGGACGGGACGTGCGAACGGACGGTGCTGAGCTCCTCCACGGGCCAGCACCGTCCGTACGCATCCGGCGGTCCGTCAGGGCGTCGGCGGCACTTCCAGGGCCACGGTCAGCGGCCGGTCGGCCGCGCTGCGGCCGGCCTCCACGGTGTACACGCCCGGCCGGGTGCGCCAGGCGCGCGCCGCGGTGTCCCAGGTCTGCACGGCGCGCAGCGGCACCGTGATCCGGGCGGTGGCGCGCTCGCCCGGGGCCGCCCCGACCACCGCGAAGCCGGCCAGCTGGAGGTCGGGGCGGCTGCGGTCGACACCGTCCGGCGCGAGGTAGACCTGCACGGTCTCGCGGCCCGGCCGGTCACCGGTGTTGCGGACCCGCACCGCGACCTCGGCCAGCGCATCCTGCCCCGCGCCGCCCAGCCGCACCTCCAGGCCCTCGTACGCCCAGTCGGTGTAGCCGCGGCCCTCGCCGAACCAGTACGCGGGCCGGGCGCCGGCCCGCCGGCGCCAGCCGCGGTAGCCGATGAACAGCCCCTCGCCGTAGGCCAGTTCGCCGCCCTCGGGGCGGACCTCCCAGACCGGGCAGTCGGCCTCCTCGGCGGGCCAGGTGGTGGGCAGCCGGCCGCCCGGCTCGGCGGCGCCCAGCAGGACGTCGGCGAGCGCCGCGCCGCCCTCCTGACCGGGGAACCAGGTGAGCAGCACCGCCGCCACCTCCTCGCGCCACGGCATCAGCACCGGCGCACCGGCGTTGACCACCACCACGGTCCGCGGGTTGGCGGCCGCCACCCGGGCCACCAGCTCGTCCTGGCGCCCCGGCAGGCGCAGGGTGTCCCGGTCGGCGCCCTCGCTCTCCACCTCCTCGGTGGTGCCGACCACCACGACGGCGACGTCCGCGGCGGCCGCGGCGGCCACCGCCTCCTCGATCAGCTCGTCGGCGGTGGCGGCCGGCGCGGCGTGGCCGAGGGTGAAGGAGACCAGCCCGAACCCGGCGAGGGCGCCCGCCTCGGGCAGGGTGTGGGTGAGCCGCAGCACGGTCTCCTGTCCGCCGGCCAGGTCCAGCTCGAAGCGCCGCTCCGGCGGGTTGAGGAAGGCCGCCGCCGGGTCCTCGCCGCCCGGCAGCAGCACGTCGTCGAAGAGCACCTCCCCCGCCGCCTCCAGCCGGAACCGGCCGACGCCGCGCAGCGACACCCGGTGCAGGCCGGCCCGGTCCGCCACCAGTACCGTCTCCAGCCGGACGGCGCCGAGCCGGGCGAAGTCCACGCCGCCGGGCAGTGAGCCCAGCCAGAGCACCGCACCGTCCGGGACCTTGGGGGCGCCGAGCACGGCGCCGTCCCGGCCGATCAGTTCGGCGGTGCCGGGGAAGGCCGCCGGGGCGAGGTACGTCCGCGGGTCCGCGCCGACCGCGTGGTGCAAGGCGGCCCGGTCGCCGAGCGCGTCCCGCAGGCCGTCCAGCGGCCCGACCAGCCGGGTCGGGAAGACCTGGGCGCTGCCGCCGCCGCCGAACCTCGCGTGCTCGGCGGCGGCGCCGATCACCGCGATCCGGGCCGGCGCCGGGTCGAGCGGCAGCACGTCGCCCTCGTTGCGGAGCAGGACGAAGGAGCGTGCGGCGACCTCGCGGGCCAGTGCCTCGCCGTCCACCGGCGCGGGCCGCAGCCCGTCCGGCACCGCGGCGGGCGCGCCGGCCAGCAGGCCGACCCGGGCGGCCAGCCGCAGCACCCGGCGGGCGAGCGAGTCGACGGCGGCGGCCGGCACCAGGCCCTCCTCGACGGCCCGCACCAGGTGCTCGCCGTAGACGGTGGCCGGCCCCGGCATGGCGACGTCCAGCCCGCCGAGGGCGGCGCGCACGGTGTCGCGGGCGCCCGTCCAGTCCGAGACCAGCACCCCGTCGAAGCCCCACTCCTCGCGCAGGACGCGGTTGTTGAGCTCGTCGTGCTCGGTCATGCCGGCGCCGTTGACGGCGTTGTACGCGGCCATCAGGCCCCACGGGTGGGCCTTGCGGACGATGGTCTCGAACGGGGCGAGGTACAGCTCGCGCAGGGTGCGCTCGTCGACCCGCACGTCGACGGTGTAGCGGTCGGTCTCGGAGTCGTTGGCGACGAAGTGCTTGGGGGTGGTGGCCACCCCGCCGTCCTGGACGCCGGAGACCAGGGCGGCGCCGATCTCGCCGGTGAGCAGCGGGTCCTCGGAGTAGCACTCGAAGTGCCGGCCGCCGCGCGGCGAGCGGTGCAGGTTGACGGTGGGGGCGAGCACCACGTGGACGCCCTTGCGGCGGGCCTCCTGGGCGAGCAGCCGGCCGGTGCGGCGGACGAGGCCGGTGTCCCAGGTGGCGGCGAGCGCGGTCGGCGAGGGGATGGCCACGGACGGGTCGTCGGGCGTCCAGTGCTCGCCGCGGACGCCGGCCGGCCCGTCGGACATCACCAGCCGGCCCAGGCCGACCTCCTCGTTCGCGGGCAGCGACCACATGTCGGCCCCGGCCAGCAGGGCGACCTTCGCGGGCAGGTCCAGGGCGGCCAGGGCGGCCTCGACGGCGGCCTCGCGCTGTGCGTCGGCGGTCAAGGTGTTCTCCTTCGGGTGGTGCGGGACGTTCGGGGCGGGCGGCACGGCGCTCAGATCCAGCCGTCGAGCGCGTGCAGGAAGCCCGCGAGGTCGTCCCGGTGGACGGTGTGGCCGGCGCCGGGGACGGTGCGGACCTCGAAGCCGCGGCTGCGCAGCAGGTCGGCGTCGGCCGGGCCGACCAGGAAGCTCCGGTCGGCGAGCACCACCAGCGAGCGGACCTCGGCCCGCTCGGGCAGGCCGGAGGGCTGCCCGGCCAGGCCGAGCGCGGAGTCGGCGTCCCAGGCGGCCAGGGTGGCGAGTTCGACCTCGACGTCGGCCTCCTCCCAGCGCGGGTTCATGGACCGGACGAGGTCGGCGGTGGCCTGCTGCTTGAAGTCCGCGAACATCGCCGGGTCGACCCCGTCCGCGGAGCCGAACGCCCAGGCGGGGTCCACGAACACGGCGCGTGCGGGGGCCAGTTCGGGCAGTGCCCGGAGCAGGGTGATCCCGCCGAGCGAGTGGCCGACCGCGAGGTCGGCGCCGGTCGGCAGGGTCTCGGCCAGGTCGGCGGCGTAGGCGTCCAGGGCGTAGCGCTCCTGCGGGGTCGCGCCGGTGCCGCGCGGGCTGCGGCCGTGGCCGCGCTGGTCGACGGCGATGACCCGGTAGCCGCGGTCGGCGAGCGCGGGGCCGACCCGGCGCCAGGTCCGGTGGTCGGACATGATGCCGTGGACCAGCAGGGCGGTCCGGTCGCCGGACCCCCACTCCTCGGTGTGCAACTTCACGGTGGTGGAGCCTCTCTGTGGACTGCGGGGTGGACAGCGGGACGGGCTGTGGGGCGGACGACGGGGTGGGGCGGGGTCAGCGGACGCCGCGGATCGGCCGGACGGCCAGGGCGCCGAGCAGGGCGAGCACCGCACCGGTGAGGAAGAGCGGGGTGTAGCCGCCGAGGCCGACCACGGCGGAGGCCACGAACGGGCCGAGGATCTGCGGGCCGGCGTTGGCGATGTTGAGCACGCCCATGTCCCGGGCGGCGTCCTCGGCCTTCGGCAGGACCATCGTCACCAGGGCGGTGTCGACCGCCATGAAGCAGCCGAAGGCCAGGCCGTTGACGGCGGAGAAGGCCAGCATGCCGGGCCAGGTCGGGCTGGCCACCGGGATCAGCAGGGCGAGCGCGGACAGGCCGGCGGACAGGCCGACGAAGAGCTTGCGTCGGCCCAGCCGGTCGGAGAGCACCCCGCCGGCCACCGTGGACAGGGCCATGGCGGCCCCGGAGACGGGGGTGAGCACGGCCACCGCCGCGGCCGGGCCGAGGCCCGCCGGCAGCGCGATGTGGTCCTGGAGGATGTAGAGCTGGTAGCCGACCACCGCGAAGTACCCCAGCACCAGCAGGAACCGGCCGGTGAAGGCCCAGCGGAAGTCGGGCACCCGCAGCACCCCGAGGAAGGCCGCCAGCTGCTCGCGCAGCGGCACCGCGGCCCGGGCGGGCACCGGCCGCTCCTCGGCGCAGGAGGTGAACAGCACCCCGGCGGCGGCGACCAGCAGCCCGAGGACGAGGTAGCCCGTCCGGTAGTGGCCGGCGAAGGCGGAGGCGACGAGGACGCCGAGGGTGGAGCCGACCGGCAGGCCGAGGCCGACCGCGGCGGAGGCGGTGCCGCGGCGGGCGGCGGGCACCCGGTCGGGGACGACCGAGGTGATCGCGGCCTGGTAGAAGTTCATCACCGCCTGGGCGAGGCACCAGGCCAGCGCGACCAGCAGCACGGTGTCGGCGCTGCCGAGCAGCGCGGTCGCGGCGACGGCCGCGAGCCCGCCGCCGAGGATCCACGGGTTGCGGCGCCCGGAGCGGTCGGAGAGCGCCCCGGCGACCGGGTTGAAGACGGTGGCGAAGACCGCCGCGACCCCGCCGACCAGGCCGAGTGCGGCGACCTTGCGGGCCGGGTCGAGGTGCTCGATCTGCAGCGGCAGCAGCACGCTGCCCACGCCCACGTACAGGGCGTACATCGCGGTGTTGCCGGCGAACAGCAGCGGCAGCAGGCCGCGGGTGGAAGCCGCCGGCGGGGAGTCGGCGGATCTGTCGTCGGCGCGGGTGGGGGAAAGGGCCACGGTGCCCTCCAGGGGGATCGCCCGGGTTGCGGGTGGGGCCGGGCAGGCGGACGGGAGGCGCTCGCGAGTCGGACGTTACACGTGTAACGCTTACTCGTGTAACCAGAGAGATAACCCCATCCCCCGCGCCCCGGCCAGCCCCCGGCCGTGAAAAGATTCGAACCGTTATGAACCCCAGCCCCGACCGCTCCGCCCCGCCGACCAGTGCCGACGTCGCACGGCTCGCCGGGGTCTCCCGCGCCACCGTCTCCTACGTGCTCAACGGCACCGCCGCCGGCCGGGTCGGCGAGCAGACCCGGCAGCGGGTGCGGGCCGCCGCCGAGGAGCTCGGCTACGTCCCGAACGCCGCCGCCCGCTCGCTGCGCGCCGGCCGCAGCGGCCTGGTCCTGTTCATCGGCGCCTCGGTGCCGATCGGGCCGCTGTTCAGCGGCTTCTACCGCGAGGCCCAGCAGTCCCTGGCCCGGCTCGGCTACACCACCGTGCTGTACGGCCCGGACGGCGGCAGCGGCGAGCCGGCCCGCGCCTGGGCCGAACTGCGCCCGGCCGCGGTGGTCTGCCTGGAGCCCGCGCTCACCCCCGCCGGGGTGGAGCTGCTGCACCGCTCCGGCACCGCCGCGGTGCTGACCTTCGGCATCCCGCCGGTGGCCGGTGCGCACGCACTGCTGCTCGACCAGCACGAGGTGGGCGCCACCGCCGCGGCCCACCTGCTGGCCGGCGGCCGCCGCCGGATCGGCGCGGTGGTGCCGACCGACCCCGACCTCGACGCGTTCAGCGGCCCGCGGCTGGCGGGGGTGCGGGCCGCCGCCGCGGCCCACCCGGACGCCCGGGTGGAGCCGCTGCCGCTCGACTACACCGAAGAGGACGCGGCCCGCCTCGCCGCCCGCTGCCGCGAACTGGGGCTGGACGCGGTGTTCGGCTACAACGACGAGTACGCGATGCTCGTGCTGCGCGCCCTGCAGGATGCCGGCCTCGACGTGCCGGGCGACGTCGCCCTGGTCGGCGCGGACGACCTGATGCTGGCCCGGCTGCTCCGGCCGCGGCTGACCACCGTGCGGATGAGCATGCTGCCGGGCGGCGAGTTCGCCGACCTGGTCGACGGGCTGGTCACCGGACGGGCGGTGCCTGGCGGCGCCACCGCCGGGCGGGAGCCCGTCCGCCTGGTCGTCCGCGAGTCGGCCTGACCCCGCCGGACGGACCCGGCATGCCGAAGGGCCGCCCGCCCCCCGCCGGCGCGCCCGGCCACCCAAAGAGCGACCCGCGGGCAGAAACGAGAACGGCCAACCCGGAGGGGTGGG
>NZ_JBHWBW010000182.1:0-1359 GCF_042735675.1 Kitasatospora sp. NPDC059571 | reverse complement strand
CGCGGGCGGGGGCGCCTTCGACATCTTCGTGACGCGGCGTCAGAAACCGAGCTTGCGCAGCTGCTTGGGGTCGCGCTGCCAGTCCTTGGCGACCTTCACGTGCAGGTCGAGGTAGACCGGGGTGCCGAGCAGCGCCTCGATGTGCTTGCGGGCCGTGGTGCCGACGTGCTTGAGCCGGGAGCCCTTGGCCCCGATCACGATGGCCTTCTGGCTCTGCCGCTCGATGTAGACGTTGGCGTGGATGTCCAGCAGCGGTCGGTCCGCGGGGCGGCCCTCGCGCGGGAGCATCTCCTCGACCACCACGGCCAGCGAGTGCGGCAGCTCGTCGCGGACGCCCTCCAGCGCGGCCTCACGGATCAGCTCGGCGACCATGATCTGCTCGGGCTCGTCGGTGAGGTCGCCGTCCGGGTAGAGCGGCTGGCCCTCCGGCAGCAGCTTGGTGATCAGGTCGGCGACCAGGCCGACCTGCGTGTCGCCGACCGCCGACACCGGGATGATCTCGGCCCACTCGATGCCGAGCTCCTGGCCGAGCTGGTGGATCGCGATGAGCTGCTCGGCGAGCCGCTTGGAGTCCACCAGGTCGGTCTTGGTGACGATCGCCACCTTCGGCGTCTTCTTGATGCCCGCGAGCTCCTTGGCGATGAACTTGTCGCCGGGGCCGAGCTTCTGGTCGGCGGGGAGGCAGAAGCCGATCACGTCGACCTCCGCCCAGGTGCTGCGGACCAGGTCGTTGAGGCGCTCGCCGAGCAGGGTGCGGGGCTTGTGCAGGCCGGGGGTGTCCACCAGGACGAGCTGCGCGTCGGGACGGTGCACGATGCCGCGCACGGTGTGCCGGGTGGTCTGCGGGCGGTCGGAGGTGATCGCGACCTTCGTCCCGACCAGGGCGTTGGTCAGGGTCGACTTGCCCGCGTTGGGACGGCCGACGAAGCACGCGAACCCGGAGCGGTACGGGGAGGAAGGGGCATTCATGGGCTCCATTCTCCCTGATCACCGAGGTCCGTACGGACGCCGCGGCTCAGCCGGTCTTCTTCTTCCCCGTCATGGCCCCCAGCAGCACCAGCAGCAGCAGGACGAGCGAGCCGATCAGCCAGTACGGGGAGCCGGTCTCCCGCCAGCGCCCGAACCCCATGACGGTCAGCAGCAGCCCGGCGAAGAACGCGAGGACGCCCATCTCCCCTCCCCCTGATGCACAGACAGGCAGACCATCACACTATCCGCACACGCGGTTGCTGCGGGAGCGGCGGGGGGGGCGGCCCCAACCACACCCCCGGGCCGGGGCCCGGGGGCGCCGCGGGCCCCCGCCGGCCCGACGGGGCGCGGACGCGGGGGGTGGGCCCCCCCCCCGCGCCCGCCCCCCCC
>NZ_JBHWBW010000181.1:13390-14014 GCF_042735675.1 Kitasatospora sp. NPDC059571 | reverse complement strand
GGTGCTTGAAGGCGTCCTTGACGTGCTCGCCGGCCTGCTTGAGGTCCCCCTTGGCCTGGTCGGCCCTGCCCTCAGATTCCAGGCGCTCGTTGCCGACCGCCTTACCCGCGGCCTCCTTGGCCTCGCCCTTGAGCTTGTCACCGGTGTTCTCGATCTTGTCGCTCGTGCTCATCGCGCTCTCCTCACTCTCGGTCCGCCATCATCCTGACGCCAAGCCGCCTGCCCGCCCACGGCCGGAGGATTCGCACGAATATGTGCACCCGGTGAGGGCAGCCGGTCCGGCGACACCAACTCCTGGAGGTTGCCGTGGTTCCCCTTCTTCTCGTCCTGCTGCTGGCCGTGCTCCTCTTCGGCGCCGGCTTCGCAGTCAAGATCCTCTGGTGGGTGGCCGTCGTCGTCCTCGCGATCTGGCTGATCGGCTTCGTCGCCCGCGGCACCCACCCCTCCGGAGGTCGCAACCGCTGGTACCGCTGGTAGACACGACCACCACCCGATCCCGGAGCGGGGGGGGGGGCCCCCCCGGGCGCGCGCCCGCGCCCCGGGCTGGCCCCCCCCCCCCCCCCCCCCCCCGGGCCCCGCCCCCCCCCCCCCCCCGCGCCCCCCCCCGGGCGCCCCGCCCCCCCC
>NZ_JBHWBW010000181.1:11300-13382 GCF_042735675.1 Kitasatospora sp. NPDC059571 | reverse complement strand
GCTGCGGGGCCGCGGTCACGAGGAGCTCCGCTTGCGCGGGGCGGCCGTCTTGGCGGCGGCCTTGCCGGTCGCGGGCGGGGCCCGCCCCGCCGGCCGCCGCGCAGGCGCGCGCGCGGGGGCGCCCCGGGGGGGGGCCCCCCCGGGGGGTGGGCCCCCCGCTCGGCACATGCGAGGACCCGCCCGCACATCGGCCGACTGCGCCCCTCTCCCGGCACGCGCGGAACCACCGTGCGGGCACGCCGCCGCGCACACGCACGGCACAAGAGGCCGGCAGCAGCAGCTGCACGACCCTGCCGGCGAGCAGGACACCCCGGAACGTGGGACATGAAAGGGGCTTGCGGCCCGGGTCCAGAGTGATCGTCAGGTGTCGGAGTAGCTGAGGTCCCCGACCGTCCAGCTACTGATGTCCTTGATCGCGATGCGGTACATGCCGCCGGTGTGCGGGAGACCGAAGTCGCCCTGCAGGATTCTCGCCCGGTGCAGGTGGAGATGGGTAGGCCGCGCCGGCGGACCCTCCGCCGGCCGGGTGAACAGGGCAGCGAACGGCTTCAGGTGCTCCGAGGACTGGAGGACCTCCGCGACCCGCTCCCACCACAGGGCCACCGGCGCGAGCCTGCCGGTGATCACCGCCCCGGGAACCACCACCGTCAACGACATCTGATTGTTGTGCTCGGACTCGACCATCGCGGCGATGTCGACGAGCAGCCCGTCAGGGTTCGACATGACACCCAGACTAGGACACGGACGCCAGCCGCCTCAGCCCCCTGGGCGTGGTCAGGAGCAGAGGTGCCACGGCAGCACACCGAGCACCCGGCACCCGGCACCCGGCCTGAAGGCCCTCCCGCCCGGGACCGGCGCAGCCGGCGGGGCTTCAACAGAGCCGGGGATCCCCTGCATCGGGGGTGGTTGTGGCTCGGGACAGGGATGGTCGTGGGGTCCGGGCCGCCGCGCAGCAGGCGGGTGACGCCGGTGCGGCGCAGGAGGGCTGTGACCGGCGCGGTGGGGTTGAGCAGGTGCAGCCGGGTGCCGGCGTCGCGGGCGTGGAGGTGGGCGCGGATGAGGGTGTTGAGGCCGCCGGAGTCGCAGAAGGTGAGCCAGGAGATGTCCAGCACCAGTCCCCCGGGGACGGTGTGCGTGTCGAGGGCGTCTTTCACGGCGGCGTCCAGCAGCGGACCGGTGTCCTGGTCGAGCTCGCCCGCCATGTCCGGCGAGGCCGTCGGCTCCGGGCCGGACGCGGACGTCGAGAAGGGGCGGGTGGAACTGTGCGGGGGCGGTCACCGGGAACTCCTTGCAGCCCCGCCCTCGGCGGGCCAGGGTGCGCCCACCAAGCGCGGATCCGGACCTGACGGCCCGTTGGCAGGTCTACAGCCCCAACCGTAGCGGCCAGGAGCACGCGCGGAACAGACGTCCGCGCAGCCGGACCGCGTACGGCCGCAGGCGGGCAGGAACGGTCAAGGGCCTCGCAGGAATGTGCTGTTGCATGCGCCGGGCACCCGCGCCGATCGGGCCGCGAGGACCGGCGATCCGATCCGGCCGGGCACCGCGCCCACTGGACCACGCGAGCTCGCACGCTGAGGCAACGGGCCGGCATGGTCCCCGTTCCCGGGCGGGTGGGCGGTCAGGTGTCGGCTGCTGGCTCCTGGCCGGGCCGGTCGCGGCGGAGCTGCTCGTTGATGCGCAGGGCTTCTTCGAGCTGGTCCTCGAGGGTGACGATGCGGCAGGCGGCGTCGATGGCCGTGCCCTCATCGACCAGATCGCGGGCGCGCATCGCGATCCACAGCTGGTAGCGGGAGGAGCGGCGGTGTCCGCCGTCGGAGCGCAGTGGGGTGATGAGGCCGTGTTCGCCGAGGGAGCGCAGGAAGCCGGGAGTAGTGCCGGTCATCTCGGCGGCGCGGCCCATGGTGTAGGGGCGGGCTAGTCGTCGTCGAAGGAGTTGGGGGTGCCGGGGGTGTGGGGCCTGTCGTTCGTTGTCGTCACTGCACCTCTCTTGGTTCCTGCGGAACGCGTCGAGGGGGCCCCCGCGCGGTTGTGGGACCGGTGCCCCCGCGGGGTATAAAAACCAAAGTCAGGATATTACGAGTG
>NZ_JBHWBW010000181.1:0-11290 GCF_042735675.1 Kitasatospora sp. NPDC059571 | reverse complement strand
GGGGGGGGCGAGTGAGTGTGTTTGTCTACGGCCACCTGTTGGGGTGGGGGGGCGAGGGGGGGGGCGGGCCGGGGGGGGTTGGGGGCGCGGGGCCCCCGAAGGGGAAATAACACCATCTGCCGGACTTGGCCGGCTTTCTCACGTCCGCACGGCCCCGGGGGATGGGGCGTGCGGGGATCGCGTATGCGTGACCGGAAACCACCGTCCTCGTACTCACAGGGTCTGCGGTGTCCGCCCGGGTGACCACCTCACGGGCCGGGCGATCCTGATGGCGCTCTGTCCCTCCATTCCTCCGTGTACCGACCGGTACTGATACTGCACATTGTGGGAACTGCGAACTGCTGGGTACTCGAACTGCGGGAACTGCTCGGTACTGCTCTCTCACGGGGCAGTGCTCGGTACTGCTGAACTGCCAACACTGGTACTGCGCACTGCCCTGTACTGCCCTGGCGGCCCCGAGGGCCCGCCACTGTCCGGCAGCCGGCCCCGTCGCCCGTCCTGCTCACATCGGCTCGGAACCCCACTGCCCGGACCTCCCAGCACGCGCGCCGGCAGTCCTGGCGCCTTTGCTGGGATACCGCGTCCTGCGACTGCCGGTACCACTGAACTCAACTTCACCTGCTGGCACTGCCACTTGCGAACTGCGATACCGCTCCGGCAGCCCCCGAATACTGCGGGCCGCCCGGCCCGGCCGCAGATCCCGTCGCCTTACTGCACCATCCCTGGCTTCAGGGCCCTGCCACCGTGCCGACCTGCGAACTTCGCTACTGCTGCCCGCCAGTTCGTGTCTGGCGGGTGTCTCTCGACCTCGACTACGAGAGAAACATTAGCCACGCCATCCAGCAATGTCTACTCCAACGGGCACAGATTTCCCCTCGCGTGCCGCGGAGGTATCCCCCTCCCGCGCGAGGGGGCGGACCGCCCGCACAACCGCGCGGCCGGGGGCCGGTGCGGCACGCACGCAAGGAGGAAGCCGCGATCAGCGGCCCAGACCACGAACCAGCGGGAGGGCGACGATGGCAACCGAAGGGACCCGGCCCGCGGCAAGCGCATCCACGCCACACACCCAGGCACCGCTACCGGCCGCCCGCGAAACGCTCACGAGAGCGGAAAACGTGACAGCGCGACCGGCCCCCCGCCGAACCGGACACACCGTCGCGCACCCACCACTGGACGCACAACACGGCACCCCCCACGGCCGTGCCCCGAGCCCGGCCCGCCAGTCCCACCGAGGGCTGCGCCGCTGCGACCGGCACGGACACGCGCCTCCCGGAGTCCCCACCCCTCTCACCGCGGCCAGACAACGGGCCGCGGCCTGGGTCACCGAGCTCTGCGCCCGCCAGCCCGGCGCGGCACAGCGTGATGTGTTGACCCGCGTGGCCGGGGCGCTCGGCCGGGTGGGTAGCACCGGCGGGCCTGCCAGGGGAGGCGAAGCGGCCAGAGCGCTTCTGCTCGCCGCGTGCACGGGCCGCCTGCCGGTGCTGCGGCGTGGCGAACGGGCCGCCCTGGTCGCGATCTGCGCACTGTCCGCCGCGGACTGCACACACCCGCGGCAGGCTGTCGTGACCGCCGCCTCCGACCGGGCCGTCACCGGCGCACCCGCACCCTGGTCCCCGTCCTGCCGCAGCTCGTCCGCACTGCCGAGGCTCGGCTGCAGCACGCCACGCTCCCTGCTTCAGGCAGCCCGCTCCGCGGAGGCGCGTGAGGAGTTCACCGTCGCGGATTCGCGCTATCGACGCACCGGAAGCCACTGGCGCCCCACCGCCCTGTTCCTCGCCCCGGGCGACGAGCGCGGTCCCGGCCTCGATGCCGAATGCGAGGAGAACAACGCGTTCTGGACCTGGGCGAGCATCGAGGTCCTGCGACGCACCGGGGCCATTGAGACGCCCGGGTGGGCGGTCGTGGGGTGTCCGAGCTGGTGGCCATCGGAAATCCATGCCAGGATCCCCGCCCACTGGGGGGATCTCTCCCGCCCATACGGGCCGCGCCCAGTCACCCATCAACCGCCTCGGCGCAGCGCCGGCAGATCCGGTCCCCGTGGAGCCGGTGCCGGAGGGCAGAGGGCACGGGGATTCGCGGTGTTCCTTCCTGCTTGGTGGGGTCGAGGCCGCAGAAGGTCCGGTCGAAGCGGTAGCCGGACATGCCGGGGTCTGCCGGTGCCGCGTGCACCACGGCCGCATGGCTGCCCGTCCCGGCCCCGCCGTCTGCGGGCAGGGATTCCATGAACACCACGATCGGCCTCATGACATCCATGCACTCGCCACGCGGGTCGGCAATGCCGTCCACACGCCATCCGGGCACTGGGGGGATCCCGCAGCCCGGCCGGGCCGGCGCTCGGGGCCCAGTCCAGACCTGCTGGTTCTGGTGGCGGTATGCCAGCCCTGCTGCGAGTCGGCGAGGGACGGCTTGGTTGGATGCCCGCATGACGGATTGGTCGCAGTTGAAGCACGCGTACGGCACCGCCGAGGACATCCCGGTCCTGTTCGAACGGCTTGGCACCGAGCCCAACGACGGGGTCTGGGGCGACCTGTGGTCACGGTTGTGCCATCAAGGCAGTGTCTACCCGGCGAGCTTCGCTGCCCTCGCTCTGCTGGCCGATCTGGGAGACCAGGGAGGCAAGGACGGCGACGACGCCCTGCTCCTGGCCGGCGCGATCGCCGGCGCCGCCGATGAGGAGACTCGCGCTCGGCACGGCGTGCTGATCGAGCGGCTGCGGATTCTTGCCCACGCTCGGATCCGCCGCCCAGCGGAGCCCGCCTTCTACGTCTGTCTGCTGCAGACCGCCATGGCGCTTGACGGTGTCCGCGTCTGGTCCTCGGCCCTGGAGGGCTTGGCCGACGGGACCATCGAGGTGTTCTGCCCCGAATGCGAGATGGGGGTGTTCGTCTCCATCGGTGAGGCCGGCTACTTCTCCGCCGTGGGCGACTGGGAGCCCGGTGACCCGGCCGGCGCGCCGCTTCGCGCCGCCGCGCCGGCCGACCTCGAGGGGCCCGGGCGCGTGCTTTATGACGCGGCCAGCCAGGCCGGGCTCGACACCGTCGCACTCGCCCTCACCTACGTGTTCGGTGAGGGAACATGCGGTGAGTGCGGCGCCGAGTTCCCGATCGCCGAGCAAGTGGCCGAACAGTACTGAGACGCCCCGCGAGCAGGCCGGCCGCCCCTGGGGCCCCGCTGCACTCCCGCCCCCACCCTCGCCAGGCCGTTGAACGGTCCTACCAACTGGGGAACGGAGAGCAGGCCTGGCCGTTTTCGCGGATCCTCATCACCGGCCGGGTCGGCCGATGGTGGGTGGGACCTGTCGTGATCCGTGCGCGCCCGTTTCGCCATGGCCTGGGCACGCGACTCCAGGGGCCGGGTCGCCGAGGACATCAGACACTCGACCCCCGGAGCCACGCCGCTTACGCCCGCAGGCTGGCGTCCACCTTGATCGCGTGATGGCCGACCTTGCCAGGCGGCGCCGGGAGCCGGCCGCCGGTGTCTGTTTCTAGCCGCACGTCCTTGGTCAAGCCTCCGGGGGTGGTTCGCCGTCGGCGGCGGGATCGGTCCCGCCAAAGTGGAAGATCCGCGGCCGGCCGCGGTGCACGGTGGGCGTACGGTGCAGGGCGATGAGGGCCGCATCGTCCGCGAGGCGTCCGCCGACGTGGGCGAGGAGATCGCGCCGGATGTGCTGCAGGAGTTCGTCCGGGCCGGCGCCTGTCCACTGGGCGGCCCGTTCCGCGAGCGGGTAGAAGGCGCCGGACCGGTCGCGGGCTTCCACCACGCCGTCGGTGTAGAGCAGGAGCGTGTCACCGGGCTCGAAGGTGAAGACGTCCACGCTGTAGTCCTCCGGGGCGAGCGTGCCGATCCCCAGCGGCGGGGCGGGGCGCAGGATGGGGGCGGTGACGGTGGGGCCCGGGTGAGAGCTCAGCAGGAGGGGGGCGGGGTGTCCGCAGCTGGTCATCCTGGCGGTGTGGTCCTCGTCGGGGATTTCGAGGAGCAGGGCGGTGGCGAAGCGTTCGCCCGTTTCGTCGGCGGGTTCGAAGTCGGCCAGGTAGCGGGTGACGCTCTGTTCCAGGGCAGCGGCGAGATCGCCCAGGCTGGTGTGCTGGCTCGCCGTCTCGCGGAATGCACCGAGGAGCAGGGCGGCCTCGCCGATGGCGGACAGGCCCTTGCCGCGGACGTCGCCGATCAGCACGCGGGACGCGTCGGCGGTGCGGTTTACGGCGTACAGGTCGCCGCCGATCTGGGCCTCGTCCTCGGCGGCCAGGTACAGCGAGGCGACCTGCAGCGGGCCGATGTGTTCGGGCAGTGGCCACAGCAGGACGTGCTGGGCGGCCTCGGCCACCGAACGGACTTGCGCCAGTTCGGCCTGGCGCCGCTCGCGCGCCACGCAGAATACGACCACCAGGCACGACAGCATTGCGAGCGCGACGACCTGCACCACCACGTTGCGGGAGAACAGCACGTCGAAGTACCAGCCGATGAACGCCTGGGCGCTCACGGCGAGCAGGCCGATCAGCGCGGTCAGCCGGGGACCGGCGAACGAGGCGGTGATCGCGGGAGCGATCACCAGCAGCGGACCGAGATGCACGTCGGCCGGCACGTTGAGGTCCACGACCGTGATCGCCGCGATGAGCGCGAGTGGGATCGCCAGCAGCGCAGGGCTCGGCTTCCAGGGCTGCCGCATACCGGGACCAGGTCGCCGGCTCGCCATCTCTCTACGGTGCACCCGCCGGAAGGCGACGGCACTACCGGAACGCGATCTTGTGGCGGGTCCACGGCCCAGCTGCGAGTCCGGCAGCACACGACGACAGAGGCGCAACACACGTGCAGAAGGGAACGCGATGCGGGAGGCGCATCACGCGGACCTGGCCTCGCTCGGCGACGGCCTGGTGGAGATGGCCCGACTGGTCGGCTCCGCGATCGGCCGCGCCACCACGGCTCTCCTGGACGCCGACTTACCACTGGCCGAGAGCGTCATCTCGGCCGACACCAAGGTCGACGACCTGCAGAGGGAGCTCGAAGACCGAGCCATCGCCCTGCTCGCCCGGCAGCAACCAGTCGCCACCGACCTGCGGATCGTCGTCACCTCTCTGCGGATGAGCGCGGATCTGGAACGCTCCGGTGACTTGGCGCAGCATGTGGCCAAGCCGGCGCGGATGCGCTACCCCGAGCGGGCCGTTCCGGGCGATCTGCACCGCACGATCCCGGAGATGGGACAGCTTGCGCAGCGCCTGATCGCGCAGGCCGCCGAAGTGATCATCACCAAGGACATCGACGTGGCGTTGCAGCTGGAGCAAGACGACGACCGCGTGGACGAGCTTCACCGAACGATCTTCCAGCACTTGATGGACGACCGGTGGAAGCACGGCGTGGAGACCGCAGAGGATCTCGGTGGCGAAGGCCCCTGTCCCAGTCGGTGAAGTCATCGGGGTGCCCGGCGATCAGCTCCGCGTAGCGCGGGGCGTGGTGGGCGGCGATCTGGGGGCGGCCGATGGCCGGCGCGGTCTGGGCGATGGTGTACTCGCCGCGGCCCTGCTTGGCAGGGGTGCCTGCCTCCAGCCAGTGGTAGCACGCTGCGTAGGCCTGGTAGAGGGCGCGGTCCTGCTCGGCACGCGGGGTGCCGGGGGTGAGGTCGAAGAGGAGGTCCCCGAGCGCGTTGTTGAGTTCGACGGCGAGCCAGCGGTGGAGGTCGCGCTCGCGCGGTTGCCGGTTGCGGAGACCGCGTCCTGCCAGCGGGCGAAGCCGTGTTCGCGGGCGATGACATGCTGCGCGTCGCGTACGGAGAACCGGTCCGGGTCCACCGGTCCGGTCGTGGCCGCGCGCTCGGCGGCGCCGGGTCTGCCCTGTCGGACGGCCAGGCGTAGGTCTTTGGCCTGGGTGCGCAGCTGCCCCAGGTCGGCCTGGGTAGGAGGGATGGGAGTGGTCTGGGTGGTGCCGGTCATGGATGTTGTCCTCCCGGGTCGCGGGTGGGAGCGGGCGCGGGTCACCAGAAGCGTGGCTGGGCGGGGATCGACTCCAGGTCCGACAGGACCAGTTCGCGGTCCTCGTCCTCGGCGATATCCTCGGCGGCGGCCAGGGCCTGCTCGGTCCAGGTGCGAGCCTGGTCCTTGTCGCCGGCCACGGCGTGGGCGCGGGCCAGGGACTCGTAGGCGAAGGCCAGGTCGAAGTCCGCGATGCCGTGCGCCTGGCAGATCTCCAGTCCCCGTCGGGCGTGGTGCAGCGCGGGTTCGGCCCGTCCGAGGACGGAGTAGACCCGTGAGCACTGCCACTCGCCGCGGCTGAGGTTCACCGGGGCGCCGACCTCGCCCCAGTGGTAGCGGGAGGCGTGGGCCATGTGCAGCATCCGGTCGTCGTCCTCGACGCTGCGGTCCTCCTTCTCCAGCAGTCGCCAGACCCCGTTGAAGAGGTCGATGGCCGTTCGTCGCTCGTCGGCCTTCGGACCGCTCGGGTGCTGCTCGTCCTGGTCGGTCATCGCTGTGGTGACTCCGTCCTCGATGAGATGGTCGATGCGGTGCAGGTCGCCGCGGATCCGGTCCAGGCGTGCCTGGAGCCGGCGCCGGTGCTGGATCAGGACCTCCCTGACCGCGGCGTCGTCGCCCGACTGGGCGAGGCACGCGCGCACCTGGTCGAGCGGCACGTCGACCGAGCGCAGGAGCCGCACGAGCCGTGCGGGCTCGACCTGCTGTGCGCTGTAGAGCCGGTAGCCGGTGTCCGGGTCGACCGCGGCGGGCGCCAGCAGTCCGACTCTGTCGTAGTGCCGCAGCGCCTTCGCGGTCAGGCCGACACGACGTGCCAGCTGACCGACCGTGATCAGCTCAGGTCCATCCGCCATGCCCCGAACCTAGAACCTTGCCCCGCGGGAACCTCAAACGCAGCCCTCCGAAAGATCGCAAATAATGACGAACAACTCGAATCGTTGCTAAACGTGCATTTCTGGCGGCAGGCTATGAACTCGCCTCATTCTGTTTGGAGTCCCCATTCCAGCTGATGACGAGGCGGGCGGGGAACATGACAGTGAGGAACCAGACGAGAACCGCTGCCACGACAACGATCAGGATGGCGCCAAGCGGGGAAGTCGGTTCGAACCACTTGCGGACCAGCGCCTCGATGAGCGAGACCTCCTGCCCGCCGAGGGGCGGACGGTTGGACCTCGGTGCGGTTGGTCACCAGCGGGCGACAGCGAGAAGGTGGTGCCGCGCAGGGCGAGGGCGGAGGCGGTATGCCGGCGACGGCGGTGCGGCCGGTGGGTCGTTGCCTGCCCGGACCATGGCGAGAGTGGCGGTGGACCAAGAGGTCCAGGTCAGGCGTCAGGTGGCGGCCCGGGAGGCGAAGGCAAACAGGCCCGTTGCCAGGTCTGCGGCCCCTCCAGGTGCCGTAGGCGGTGGCCGCGGTGGGGGGCGCGGGCGTGTGGGCGGCCAGGTCGGTGTGGGTGATGGTGGGGACCAGACCGTCGAGCGCCGAGGTCCGTCTCCGCTCGGCCGACTCGCCCTCAGGACGGCGAACGCTCAAACCGACGAGCAGGAGCGTCCAACTGATAGCTCCGCATCAGCGATTGCAGCGCCCGGAGCCCGGGAGTGTAAGGATCCGATCACGACCTTCACCGCGCGAACTGCCATAGCTTCTGTGCGCGTTAACAGTCCGACGCCTTGACGGTACATCAACGTGTGGCCATAGTGATGGTCGGCGCAGCACCACCAGGGATTCCGACCCATCTTGCGTGCACCCCTTCCCCAGTAAAATTGTTAGCGCTAACAATTCGGGGACGCCTTCTTCGTCCCCCACCCGCGAAGGAGTTTCGTTCATGACCATGCGATCGTGGCCGAGCCACGCCCGGCGGGCGCTGACGGCGGCCGGAACGACGGCCGTGCTCGTCGTCGGTCTTCTCACCGGAGCGGGTACCGCCCGGGCCGCCACCGAGGGCCCGTGCGACATCTACGCGGCGGGCGGGACACCGTGCGTCGCGGCCCACAGCACCACCCGTGCGCTCTTCGCCTCCTACAACGGCCCGCTGTACCAGGTGCAGCGGGCCTCCGACGGCGCGTCGCAGGACATCGGGGTGCTGTCCGCCGGAGGCGTCGCCGACGCCGCGCCGCAGGACTCGTTCTGTGCGGGCACCGTGTGCACCATCGCCCGCGTCTACGACCAGACCGGCAGCGGCAACACCCTGGTCTACCAGGGGCCCGGCGGGACCGGCGGCGCCGACTCGGCGGCGGTTGCGAACACGGAGGCGCTGAGCGTGGGCGGCCGGAAGGCTTACGCGCTCTACATCAACCCCGGCAACAGCTACTTCGCCTACAACGCCGCCGGGGGCGTGCCGACCGGCAGCTCGCCCGAGGGCGAGTACATGGTCACCAGTGGCACCCACGTCAACGGCGGCTGCTGCTTCGACTACGGCAACACCGAGACCGACCACAAGGCCGACGGCAACGGCGCCATGGACGCGATCAACTTCGGCACCGAATGCTGGTTCGGCGGTTGCAGCGGCACCGGGCCCTGGGTGCAGGCGGACCTGGAGAACGGCCTGTTCACCGGCGGCAGCAGGACGTGGAACACCGCCCAGGTCTCGCAGACCAGCCACTTCGTCACCGCGATGCTCAAGAACAACGGCAGCACCCAGATGGCGCTCAAGGGCGCCAACGCCCAGTCCGGGAGCCTGACCCAGCTCTACGGCGGCTCACTGCCCAGCGGATACAACCCGATGCACAAGCAGGGCGCCGTCATCCTCGGCAGCGGCGGCGACTGCTGCCAGACCAACCACAACGCGAGCGCGGGCACCTTCTACGAGGGAGCGATGGTCAAGGGCTACCCCTCCGACGCCACCGACGCCGCGGTCCAGGCCAACATCACCGCGGCCGGCTACACCACCACCTCCACGACCCCCTTCGTCCCGGGAGCGAAGGTGTCGCTGCGGGCCACCACCTCCTGCTGCACCGGCGACTACCTGCAACACGACACGGGCGACGACAAGGTGGGGATCGCGCCGGTGACCCCCGGCAGTTCCGCCCTCGACAAGGGCAACGCCACCTGGATCGTCCGGGCCGGCCTGGCCGACAGCACCTGTGTGTCCTTCGAGTCGGCCAACACCCCCGGTAGTTACCTCAGGCACTACGCCTTCCAGCTCCACCTCCAGCCCGCCGCCGGCACCGGCCAGTTCGCTGCGGACGCCACCTTCTGCACCAAGCCGGGAAACAGCGGCACGGGCTACTCCCTGCAGTCCCTCAACTACCCGGCCAAGTACCTCCGCCACTACCGCCTCACCGGCTACATCGCGAGCAACGGCGGTACCAACGCCTGGGACTCCCCGTCGTCGTGGGCCCAGGACACCAGCTGGCTCGCCGTCTCCCCCTGGGGCTGACGAGCGGCCCGTGCCGACCGGCCGTCGAAGGCGGCCCACGCCGGAAGGCACCCGGAGGCGTCAGCGCGGCCCACGCCGTCCGCACAGCCGGACACCGGCAGATTCCGCGGGACGCCCACCCCACCCCCACCCTGTGAAGGAGATCTTCATGGTCAAACTGTCGATCCGTAGGCTCGGGCGAGCCCTCCTCGCGACGGGCGCGACCGCCGCACTCGCCGTCGGCATGCTCACGGCCACGGCCGCGACATCGCAGGCGGCCACCCAGGGGCCCTGCGACATCTATGCCGCCGGCGGCACCCCCTGCGTCGCCGCGCACAGCACCACGCGCGCCCTCTACGGGACGTACAACGGACCGCTGTACCAGGTCAGGCGCGCCTCCGACAGCGCGACCAGGGACATCGGCCTGCTGAGCGCCGGCGGATACGCCAACGCCGCCGCGCAGGACGACTTCTGCGCCGGCACCAACTGCGTCATCACCGTCCTCTACGACCAGTCCGGCAAGGGCAACCACCTCACCCAGGCGCCCGCCGGCGGCGCGGCCGGCGGGCCGGACAACCTCGCCAACGCCTTCGAGGCGCCGGTCACCGTCGCCGGACACAAGGCGTACGGCGTCTACGTCGCGCCCGGGACCGGCTACCGGAACAACCACACCAACGGCATCGCGACCGGCGACCAGCCGGAGGGCATGTACGCGATCTTCGACGGAACGCACTTCAACGGCGGCTGCTGCTTCGACTACGGCAACGCCGAGACCAACAGCCTGGACACCGGCAACGGCCACATGGAGGCCCTCTACTTCGGCAACAACAAGAGCTGGGGCTCGGGCAGCGGCAACGGCCCCTGGGTCATGGCCGACCTGGAGAACGGCCTGTTCTCCGGGGTCAACCGCGGATTCAACGCCGGCGACCCCAGTGTCAGCAACCGGTTCCTGACCGCCATGCTCAAGGGCGGCCCGAACCAGTGGGCCCTCCGCGGCGGCGACGCCCGGTCGGGCGGCCTGTCCACCTTCTACAACGGGGTGCGGCCCAATGCCACGGGTTACAACCCGATGCACAAGGAAGGCGCGATCATCCTCGGCATCGGCGGCGACAACAGCAAGGGGGCCCAGGGCACCTTCTACGAAGGCGTCATGACCTCCGGCTACCCCTCGGACGCCACCGAGAACGCCGTCCAGGCCAACATCACCGCAGCCGGCTACAACAGCGGCTCGACCGGCACCGGCACGCTGACGCCCGGCTCCCGGATCTCCCTGCGGGCCACCACGGCGCCGTGCTGCACCTCGCACTACCTCCGCCACAACGACGCCGACACCAAGGTCGTCATCTCCGCCGCCAACGACTCCAGCCCGGCCATCGACAAGGCCGACGCCACCTGGATCGTCCGCACCGGCCTGGCCGACACCTCCTGCGTGTCGTTCGAGTCCGCCAACAGCCCCGGCCAGTTCCTGCGGCACTACAACTACCAGCTCTACCTGAACACCGACAACGGCGCCAGCGCGTTCGCGCAGGACGCCACCTTCTGCCCCACCGCGGGCAACAGCGGGACCGGCACCTCCTTCCGGTCCGTCAACTTCTCGACGAAGTACCTCCGCCACTACAACTACACGGCCTACATAGCGAGTAACGGCGGCTCCAACCCCTGGGACAGCACCAACAGTTGGGCCGCCGACACCAGCTGGCTGGTCACCGTGCCGCTGGGCTGACCCGCACCGCCGTCTCAGCACGCTCGCCGGCTCGGCCGCAGGCCCCGCCCGCGGCCGGGCCGGGCCGGGCCATGGAGGGAGCCGGTCGAGGGCACCGGTCGGCTCCCTGCCGCGTCGAAATCCGCCTCCCAGGAAGGAACCCTTCATGGTCACCCCACGGTTCCACGGGCGGGGGGGGGGGGGGGGGGGGGGCCCGCGCGGGGGGGGGGGGCCGCACCCGCCCCCCCCCCACACCCCCCCCCCCCCCCCGC
>NZ_JBHWBW010000180.1:0-14076 GCF_042735675.1 Kitasatospora sp. NPDC059571 | reverse complement strand
CGGCCCCCCCCGGTCCCCGGGGCCCCGGCCGCCCAACTCGGCGCCGGGCCCGGGAGACGCGTCAACAAACCCGGGCACCGCCCGTGCACCCGGCCGGGCCTGCTGAGATCATGATCCGATCGAGAGGGCCATCGGCAGGGAGTGCGGGACTTGGCTGCGGATCCACGGACCGGATCGGGCTCAGCCATGCCCGACGACGAGGCCAGCCGGCTCTACCTGGAGATCCTGGCCGAGGGCGGCCGCATCCCGCAGAGCGCCGTACCGCCGGACCGCCGGGCCTCCATCGACCTCCTGCTCGACGTCGGGCTGGTCATGCCCAACCACCTGGACGGCTGGTACACCGCCGTCAGCCCGCGCGCCGTCGCTGAGCGGTTCAGCGCCGAGATGCGGACCGAGGCCACCAGGCTCCTGCTGCGGGCCGAGGGACTGCCCGCCGAGCTCGACGCCCTGACCCGCGCCTACGAGGCCCTGCCGCGCCGGTCGGACCGTCCCGGCGAGGCCGCCTACGTCGACGGGAACGAGGCCATCCGGCACCGGATCGCCCAGCTGGTCTCCGAGAGCGAACGGGAGATCCTCTCCACCCAGCCGGGCAGCCGTCCCGCCCCCGCCCTCGCCCTCGCCCGCACCCAGGACCTGCTGCTGCTGGAGCGCGGCGGCACCCTGCGCACGCTCTACCAGCCGATCACCCTCGGCGAACCCATGGCCGTCGACTACGCCACGACCGTCACCTCGCACGGCGGGGCCGTCCGGGTCCTCGACGAGCCGTTCCAGCGCATGATCATCATCGACCGCTCGGTGGCGGTGGTGCCGGTCGCCGCGGACGCCGGCCGGGCCGCGTTCATCACCGACCCCGCGACCCTCTCCTTCCTGGTCGCCGGCTTCGAACGCGACTGGCTCCGGGCGGACGTCGTGCAGTGGCACGAGATCACCGCCCCCGCCGCCCCCGCCACCGCCGCCGACCGGGTCGGCCGGCTGCTCGCCCAGGGGCTCACCCAGCGCGCCGTCGCCAGCCGCCTCGGCCTGAGCGAGCGGACGGTGGCCGGCCACATCTCCCGGCTGCGCGACCGGTACGGCGCCCAGACGCTCTTCCAGCTCGGATGGCTGATGCGGGGCAGCCGGTCGGACTGATCGCGCACGCCCGGGTGTGACATGTCGGCCGCACAGGCGCTCTCTTAAGAGGGGGCACGGACAGGAGTGGTGGTGGTGGAGATGGCGGAGCAGCCCGCGGGAGCGCTCCCGAACGACGAGGAGCAAGCCGTCTACCGGACCATCCTCGACCAGGGCGGCCGGGTGACGTTCCGGGAGGCGGTGGAGGAGAACGCCGGGGCGGTCCTGCGGCTCCTGCAGCTCGGCCTGCTGATCCACCACACCGCGGACGCCTCGCTCACCGCGGTCAACCCGCGGACGGCGAGCGAACGGATCAGCGCCCGGCTGCGCACCGAGGGCGCCCGCATGATCGCCCAGGCCGAGGAGGTGCCGGCGCTCCTGGAGGAGCTGACGGACGCCTACGACGCCGCCCCCCGGCGGGTCGACCGCCGCGGGGAGGTGCAGCACGTCGACGACGCCCAGCAGATCCGCCACCGGGTGGTCCAGCTGGAGGTCGACGTCAAGGAGGAGGGCCTCGCGCTGCAGCCCGGCGGGGCCCGGCCGGCCCGCAGCCTGGCCGAGGGCCTGCCGCGGACGCGGGAGATGCTCGCCCGGGGAGCGGCGATCCGCACGATCTACCACCCGGGCGCCCGCACGGACGAGGCGACGGCGGCCTACGCGGCCACCGTGACCGCGCTCGGCGGGCGCTTCCGGGTCCTGGCCGAGCCGTTCACCCGGATGCTGGTCTTCGACCGCAGGGTGGCGGTGATCCCGGCCTCCGCCGACCTCTCCAGCGCGGCCTTCGTCGAGGACCCGGCCGTGGTCGGCTTCCTGGTCGGCGTGTTCGAGCGCTGCTGGGAGCGGGCCGAGCACGTCTCGTGGGGAGCGGTCCACCAGGAGGAGGGCGAGGGCGTCCCGGTGCACGAGCAGGTGGGCCGGCTGCTGGCGCAGGGGCTCACCCAGCGGACGGTCGCCGGACGGCTGGCGCTCAGCGAGCGCACGGTGGCGGGCCACATCGCGCGGCTGCGCGAGCTCTACGACGCCGAGACGCTCTTCCAGCTCGGCTGGCGGATGCGCGGCGGCGACGGCTCCGATGGCTCCGATGGCTGAACCCGACGGGCTGCCCACGGCGGCCGAGCGGGCGGTCTACCGGGCCGTGGCGGCGGAGGGCGGCCGGGTGCTGCTCCGGGACGTGCCGGAGCCGGACCTGCCGGCGGTGCTGCGGCTGATCTCGCTCGGCCTGCTGGTGCACAACGCCGAGGAGTCCTCGGTCTCCGCGGTCAATCCGCGGGCGGCCGCCGGCCGGATCCAGGCCGGGCTGCGCTCGGCCGGCGCCCGGCTGCTGGAGCGGGCGGAGGACGTCCCCGCGGAGCTGGAGCAGCTGGCCGGGGCCTGGGAGGCGGCACCGCGCCGGGCGGACCGGCTCGGCCGGGTACGGCACGTCGACGGCAAGGAGGAGATCCGGCACCGCCTGCTGCAGATCGAGGCGGACAACCGCTTCGAGCGGCTCGCGGCACAGCCGGGGCTGCGGCCGGCGAACCACCTGGCCGAGGGCGCCGCACGGACCCGCGCCTTCGTTGCGCAGGGCGGCGTGATGAAGGTCCTCTACGACCCGGCCGTCCGGGACGAGCCGAGCACGGTGGCGTACGCCGCGGAGGCCACCGGGTGGGGCCTGCGGATCCGGGTCCTGGCCGAACCGTTCACCCGCATGCTGATCTACGACCGCGCGGTGGCGGTCATCCCGGCCTCGGCGGACAACGGCAGCGCGGCATTCGTCGAGGACCCGGCGGCGGTCGCGTTCCTGGTCGGCGTGTTCGAGCGCGACTGGGAGCGGGCCGAGCGGGTCCGGTGGCGGACCGTCCACCAGGAGGAGGGCGAGGGTGTCCCGGTGCACGAGCAGGTGGGCCGTTTGCTGGCGCAGGGGCTCACCCAGCGGACGGTCGCGGGCCGCCTGGCGCTCAGCGAGCGCACGGTGGCCGGCCACATCGCGCGGCTGCGCGAACTGTACGACGCCGAGACGCTCTTCCAGCTCGGCTGGCAGATGCGCGGCGCCCGAGGAGGGAGTGAGTCCTGACGGGCGGTCAGCCGGTGGCGATCTCCGGCGACCAGTAGCCGAAGGAGTCGCCCTTCGACTGCCGGGGGACGGGGAACTGCTCGCCCGGCGCCGTCCAGAAGCCCTCGCGCAGCGACAGGGCCATGCCGGCCCAGTCCAGCGCGGTCTCCACGGTGTGCTGGAGGGCGTCCTGGGACCAGGTGTCGTCGAAGACCAGCGGCAGCACCGGGGCAACCTGCTCGATCGTCGCGATCAGCGGGTTGTGCGTGATTGCCTCGTCCACCAGCAGCACGATCGGCTTGCGCAGCGCGGACGCCCAGCCGAGCTCCAGGCTCACGCCCGCCGACAGCGGCGCGCCGACGTAGGCGAAGACCAGGTCGGAGGTCTGCAGGGCCCGGAAGTCGGACGGCACCCGGGGCTCGGGGGCGCGGCCGGCCACCGTCCAGGCGTCGCTGTGGTGCGCGCTGTACACGGCGGCGCCGCTGCGCAGCAGCGTCGAGCGCAGGGTGGTCAGCCGGGTGCGGCTGGCCAGTGTCACCACGCTGTCGGCCGGGCCGGTGAGCCGCATCAGCGGCGCGGCAAGGAAGACCCGTGCGCGCCGGCCCTCGGGGGTCTGGGCGGTGCGGTGGCGCAGGTAGGGCTCACTCATGACAACTCCGGGGACGGAGGCCTGCCGAGGGGAAGGGGACGACAGGCCTACGGATGATGGCTGCTCATGCTCAGGATGGTGGTTCATCCTCACGTTGCCCTCGAAATTGAAAGTACATCGGCAAGTGTGGTGACTATGCCAGATCATCGAGAGCGAACTGATCGTCCATCGGTACGCGTTGTCCCGTCCAGGTTCCCGAGGTGTCATCTCGATGCCTGGCAGGGAGATGACGCACCTGCCGGGGCTGCCACACAGTGACATGGCAGCGCATTGTGCGGCATCATGTGAGCGATTGTTCCAGCAATGGTGATTAGTTCGACTGGCGAAACCTCAGGAAGGGGAGGGCGCATGTCTGGCATGTTCCGGTTTGTCCGAAAGGCTGTGCTTCCGTTGGCTCTTGGTGGGGCCGCGCTGGCGACGATGTGGTTCGGTGGTGTCGGTGGGGCGCAGGTGCACCAGACGGCCGCACCGAGCCCGAGTGTCGTGACCGCGACCCTGACCGCCAACGACCTCAGCTGGACCTGATTGCGCGGTATGGCCGGGTGGCGCCCGGACGAGGGGACCGAGCCTTCTGCTGCCGAGCTCGCGCGGAGGTGCCGGTAGCGCCACTGGTCAGGACGCGGGCCGGCTAGTGGTGCCCGTCCGACGACCGTGCCAGGACGTAGCCGAGTTGGAAGAGTGAGTCGACGTTGTAGTCCTCCCTCATCTCGGCGATGTGTCGCGCCAGGGTGCGCTCGCTGATGCCCAGCCGCCTGGCGATCACGCGGTGGTTGGTCCCCGCCAGCAGCAACTCGATGATCGTCTGGCGCAGTCTGGACACCACCTGTTGCGGGACGGTGCGTTCACCGTCGAATTCCAGGGCCCGCGCCCAATTGCGCTCGAAAACCTCTTCCGTCATGTACGCGATGACGGCGGGATCGTGAATGAATGCCGCCAGGCTCATGTCCTCCGCGACCGGTATGACGGCTATTTTCCGATCGATGACGATCAATCGCGTGTACGGCTCGTCGAGGGTCCTGAACTGCCCGCCCGCCGCCGCCAGGGTCGACACGTAATCCCTGGTCGGTTGGTGGTACCGGGTACTCGCGTGGTAGACGGTCCGCATGATCGTCCCGCGCCGCAGGGTGTCCAGGTCCCTTTCTATGGTGCCGGCCAGTACGTCGGGCGGACGCGGCCCCCCGGGCTGCAGCGCGAGCGCCTCCTCCATTCCCGAGGCGATGATCTGCTGCAGCCGTTGATTGATGAGCACTTTCCCGCGCACATACTCGATCGATCCCCCGGCCTGCTCCGGGGTGTGGAATGCGTCGGCCAGTTCCTGGAGTTCCGCGGGGAGGGTGACGGCCCGCGACAGCAGGTCGAGCGCCTGGCGCTGCCAGGCCGAGCTCAGGCCCGCGGCGAGCTGGGCGGGATCCACCGCGACGAGCACGTCGTGGTCGTCGGTGTCCGGCACCAGGAGGCCCATGGCGAGCAGTTCCCGCAGCGGGCCGTCCTCGGTGTCCGCGTCGCCGGGAGCGAGCCGTCCGTTGTTCTTCACCACGTGGAGGTACAGCTCCCGGGCGTCCGCGGACAGAACGCCGGCCCCGCCCGGGGTGAGACCGGGCTGCTCTCGCCCACTCATGTACGGCTCCTTGTGTCCGGATGGACGGCGGCGGAGGTGGATCGGTCGCGCCTTACCCTGGATCTTAGGCGGCCCGGACCGCGTCCTGCGGTGGCTTTGCCGATGGTCCGCGGCCCGGGGCCGGAGTTGAACTCTCTCACCAACGCAGAGCCGCCGGCACCCCCCGAGCGGAGGGAACCGGCGGCTGAGCTGCTGCGGTGCGGTTGTCAGCGCTTGGGCCGCCACACCACCAGGGCGCTGGACTGCTGGACCTGCTGGTACGGGACCAGGTCGCGGCGGTAGGAGGCGTGCACGGCGGCCTCGCGCTGCTGGAGGGCGGCGGCGGCGCCGTCCAGGGCGTCGGCCAGTTCGGCGATCCGCGACTGCAGGGCGGTGACCTGGTTCTCCAGCTCGATGATCCGCTTGATGCCGGCCAGGTTGATGCCCTCGTCCTGGGACAGGCGCTGGACCTCCCGCAGCTGCTGGATGTCGCGGGCCGAGTACCGCCGGCCGCGGCCGGCGGTGCGGTCCGGGCAGACCAGGCCGAGCCGGTCGTACTGCCGCAGGGTCTGCGGGTGCAGGCCCGAGAGCTCGGCGGCGACCGAGATCACGTAGACCGGGGTCTCCTCGGTCAGCTGGTACGGGTTGCCGCGGGTGCCCGACGGGCGGCGCCCGGGGCCGCCGGGGAGTCCTTCGCCCAGGCCCGGGCCGATCGGGCTGTCGGGGGTCGTCATCGGGTCACGCTCCCTCCGCCGCCTTGAACAGGGCGGCTCGCGGGTCGTCCGAGGCGGTGGCCTCGCGGTACTGCTCCAGTGCGCTCAGCGCGTCGCCGGTGACGTGCTTGGGGACGACGACCTCGACGGTGACCAGCAGGTCGCCGCGGGTCCCGTCCTTGCGGGTGGCGCCCTTGCCGCGCGCTCGCAGGGTCAGGCCGTTGGCGCTGCCGGCCGGCAGTTTGAGCTTCACCGTGGGGCCGTTCAGGGTGGGCACCTCGATGGTCCCGCCCAACGCGGCCTCGGGGAAGGTGACCGGCACGGTCACCGTGAGGTTGTCGGCCTTGCGGCCGAAGACGGGGTGGTCGTCCACGTGCACGGTGACGTAGAGGTCGCCGGGCTGGCCGCCGCGCTCGCCCTGGGCGCCCTTGCCCTTGAGCCGGATCCGCTGGCTGTCCTGGACGCCCGCCGGGATGCGCACCTGCATGGTGCGGGCGGAGGAGGCGCGGCCGCTGCCGTGGCAGACCGTGCAGGGGTCGTCGACGAGCATGCCGCGGCCCTTGCAGTCCCGGCACGGCTCGGAGAGCGCGAACGCGCCCTGGCCGCGGCTGACGGTGCCGGCGCCGACGCAGGTCGGGCAGACCCGCGGCGTGGTGCCGGACTTGGCGCCGGTGCCGGCGCAGGTCCGGCACGGGGCCTGGCTGGTCATCCGCAGCGGCACGGTGGCGCCGTCCACGGCCTCCACGAAGCTGAGCGTGACCTCGGTCTCGACGTCGGCGCCGCGCCGCGGCTGGGCCTGCCGGCCGCCGCGGTTGAACAGTCCGCCGAAGACGTCCCCGATGCCGCCGCCCCCGCCGCCCGCGCCGGAGCCGGAGAAGAGGTCGCCGAAGTCGAAGTTGTAGGTGCCGCCGCCGGGCCCGCCGGCCCGGAAGCCGCCGTTGCCGAAGAGGCTGCGGGCCTCGTCGTACTCCTTGCGGCGCTTCTCGTCCGAGAGGACGTCATACGCCTCGGAGATGTCCTTGAACCGCTCCTCCGCCTTCGCGTCCCCCTTGTTGGCGTCGGGGTGGAACTCGCGGGCGAGCTTGCGGTAGGTCTTCTTGATCTCGGCTGCGGTGGCGTCCTTGGGCACGCCGAGGACCTTGTAGTAGTCCTTCTCCACATAGTCCTTGGTGCTCATGGCTGCCGCCACCTCCCGAAATGTGTCTGCACGGCGCTGCGGAGTCGTACCCGACGTGGTCGGCCACGACTCCGCATCGCACAGATTGTCAGCTGTCCGCCGCGCCGTCACCCTTGTCGGACTCCGCCTTGTCGGCGGCGTCCGGGGCGGACGTGGTCTGGGTGCCCGGCTGGGGCTCCGCGACCGCGACCATCGCCGGGCGGATGATCCGCTCGCCGATCCGGTAGCCCGGCTGGAGGATCTGCACACAGGTGTCCTCGGTGACGTCCGAGGAGTAGCTGTGCATCAGCGCCTCGTGCAGCGTCGGGTCGAAGGGCTCGCCCTCCTTGCCGAACTGCTGCAGGCCCAGCTTGGCGACCACGGTCTCCAGCGACTCGGCGACCGACTTGAAGCCGCCGGTGACCTCGCCGTGCTCACGGGCCCGGCCGATGTCGTCCAGGACGGGGATCAGCGACTCCAGGATGTTGGAGACGGCGATCTCGCGGACGGTCAGGCGGTCCCGCTCGACGCGCTTGCGGTAGTTCTGGTACTCGGCCTGGAGCCGCTGCAGGTCCGCGGTGCGCTCGCTCGCCTCGCGCTTGGCGGCGGCCAGCTCGTCGGCGCCGCCGCCGGCGACGGCCTCCTCGGCCGCCTTGAGGACGGCCTCCTCCGCGGAGTCGTCGCCGGGCGTGCCGCCCTGCGCCTTCTCCGTCATGCGGCACCGCCCTTGGGCTTCTCGTCGTCGATGATCTCGGCGTCGACCACGTCGTCGCCCTCGGGGGCGGCACCCGTGGCACCGGCCGCACCGGCACCGGCGGCGTCGGCCTGCGCGTAGAGCGCGGCGCCGAGCTTCTGGGCGGTGGTGGAGACCTTCTCGGTCGCCTCGCGGATCGCGGCGATGTCCTCGCCCTTCAGGGCCTCCTTGAGCTCGCCGATCGCGGTCTCGACCTCGGTCTTGACGTCGGCGGGGAGCTTGTCGGCGTTGTCCGCGATGAACTTCTCGGTCGAGTAGACGAGCTGCTCGCCCTGGTTGCGGGTCTCCACGGCCTCGCGGCGCTTGTGGTCCTCCTCCGCGTACTGCTCGGCCTCGCGGCGCATGCGGTCGACCTCGTCCTTGGGCAGCGAGGAGCCGCCGGTGACGGTCATCCGCTGCTCCTTGCCGGTGCCGAGGTCCTTCGCGCCCACGTGCATGATGCCGTTGGCGTCGATGTCGAAGGTGACCTCGATCTGCGGCAGACCGCGCGGCGCCGGCGGCAGGCCGGTCAGCTCGAACATGCCGAGCTTCTTGTTGTACGCCGCGATCTCGCGCTCGCCCTGGTAGACCTGGATCTGCACCGACGGCTGGTTGTCCTCGGCCGTGGTGAAGATCTCCGAGCGCTTGGTCGGGATCGTGGTGTTGCGCTCGATCAGCTTGGTCATGATGCCGCCCTTGGTCTCGATGCCGAGGGACAGCGGGGTGACGTCGAGCAGCAGGACGTCCTTGACCTCGCCCTTGAGGACACCGGCCTGCAGGGCGGCGCCGATGGCGACGACCTCGTCCGGGTTCACGCCCTTGTTGGCGTCCTGGCCGCCGGTCAGCTCCTTGACGAGCTCGGCGACGGCCGGCATGCGGGTCGAGCCGCCGACCAGGACCACGTGGTCGATCTCGGACAGCTGGATGCCGGCGTCCTTGATGACGTTGTGGAACGGGTGCTTGCAGCGGTCCAGCAGGTCCGCGGTCAGCTGCTGGAACTGGGCCCGGGTGAGCTTCTCGTCCAGGTGCAGCGGGCCCTCGGCGGAGGCCGTGATGTAGGGCAGGTTGATCGAGGTCTCGGAGGACGAGGACAGCTCGATCTTGGCCTTCTCGGCCGCCTCGCGGAGGCGCTGGAGGGCCATCTTGTCCTTGGACAGGTCGACGCCGTGACCGGACTGGAAGACCTTGACCAGGTGGTCGACGACGCGCTGGTCCCAGTCGTCGCCGCCGAGGTGGTTGTCGCCGTTGGTGGCCTTCACCTCGACGACGCCGTCGCCGATCTCCAGCAGCGAGACGTCGAAGGTGCCGCCACCGAGGTCGAAGACCAGGATGGTCTGGTCGTCCTTGTCGAGGCCGTACGCCAGGGCGGCGGCGGTCGGCTCGTTGACGATGCGCAGGACGTTCAGGCCCGCGATCTCGCCGGCCTCCTTGGTCGCCTGGCGCTCGGAGTCGTTGAAGTACGCCGGGACGGTGATGACCGCGTCGGTCACCGTCTCGCCCAGGTATGCCTCGGCGTCCCGCTTGAGCTTCTGCAGGATGAAGGCGGAGATCTGCTGGGGGTTGAAGTCCTTGCCGTCCAGGTTGATCTTCCAGTCGGTGCCCATGTGGCGCTTGACCGACCGGATGGTCCTGTCGACGTTGGTCACCGCCTGGCGCTTGGCGACCTCGCCCACCAGGACCTCGCCGTTCTTGGCGAAGGCGACGACGGACGGCGTGGTCCGAGCGCCCTCGGCGTTGGTGATGACCGTGGGCTCACCGCCCTCAAGAACACTCACGACAGAGTTCGTCGTACCGAGGTCGATGCCGACCGCGCGTGCCATCGTAGATACCTCCACGGAGAAGTTGAGTGGTACGCGCTCAAGCATGCACGACCGATCGGGGACCGTCAACAGCTATGAGTCCGTGTCGCTCAACTTTGCTGCGCGCATGTCGTGCGGGGTTGTGCGGGGCCAAAGGGGTGAGTATGTGCTTAGTGACTCCCGCCATACCTTGAGCATCTTCTTCATCGGTGCTACGGAGCGGTAATGTCCGGCGCGTCGGGTCAGTAAGTTACTGACCGGTACACTCGGGGGGATCCCCTGTCCTCGAACGAGCCGCTGGAGACGGAGAGCCGATGCAGCTAGCAGCGATCGTCATCTCGCTGGTCACCACTGTGATCGGCACCGCGCTCGCCGCCCGTGCGGCCGCGTACATCTACAAGGTGGTGACGACCGGCCAGCCGGACGCCACCCGGACCGGGCAGCCCGCGCAGCGGGTGAAGACCGTCGCGGTCGAGTTCCTCGGCCACACCCGGATGAACCGCTGGGGCGTCGTCGGCGTCGCGCACTGGTTCGTCGCGGTCGGCTTCTTCTCGCTCGTGCTGACCCTGGTCAACGCGTTCGGCCAGCTCTTCGACGCCGACTTCGTGCTGCCGGTGATCGGCGACTGGCTGCCGTTCGAGGTCTTCACCGAGCTCATCGGCACCCTGACCACGCTGGGCATCCTCACCCTCATCGTGATCCGGCTGCTCAGCCTGCCCTCCCGCTCGGGCCGCAAGTCCCGCTTCGCCGGCTCGATCGCCTGGCAGGCCTTCTACGTCGAGTACACGATCCTCGGCATCGGCCTGTGCATCATGATCCTGCGCGGCCTGGAGGGCGCCCTGCAGGGCGTCGAGTCGTACGACCCGGCCTACCTGATCTCGTACCCGCTGGTCGCCGCCTTCTCCGGCCTCGCCCACGGCACGCTGGTCAACCTGGTCTACATCTTCGCGATGCTGAAGATCTGCATCTCCTTCGCGTGGGCGATCACCATCGGCATCAACCCGTCGATGGGCGTCGCCTGGCACCGCTTCCTGGCCTTCTTCAACATCTTCTTCAAGCGCGAGGAGGACGGTGGCACCGCGCTCGGCGCGCTGCGGCCGATGACCAGCGGTGGTGCGCCGATCGATTTCGAGGACCCGGCCGACGATGCCGTGTTCGGTGTCTCCCAGGTCGAGCACTTCTCCTGGAAGGGCATCCTCGACTTCTCCACCTGCACCGAGTGCGGCCGCTGCCAGTCGCAGTGCCCGGCGTGGAACACCGGCAAGCCGCTCTCGCCGAAGCTGCTCATCATGAGCCTGCGCGAGCACGCCTTCGCCAAGGCCCCGTACCTGCTCGCCGGCGGCGGCAAGTCCATGGAGGGCGAGGAGCGGGCCACCGCGGAGCAGCTCGCCGGTGTGAGCGCCGAGGCGCTGGCCGAGGCCGAGCGTCCGCTGATCGGCACCGTCGAGGAGGGCGGTGTCATCGACCCCGACGTGCTGTGGTCCTGCACGACCTGTGGTGCCTGCGTCGAGCAGTGCCCGGTCGACATCGAGCACATCGACCACATCGTCGACATGCGCCGCTACCAGGTCATGATCGAGAGCTCCTTCCCGACCGAGGCCGGGACGATGCTCAAGAACCTGGAGAACAAGGGCAACCCGTGGGGCATGGCCACCAAGGCCCGCCTCGACTGGGTCAAGGAGCTCAAGAAGGAGACCGGCATCGAGGTGCCGGTGATCGGTGAGGACATCGACCCCGCCGAGGTCGAGTACCTGTACTGGGTCGGCTGCGCCGGCGCCCTGGAAGACCGGGCGAAGAAGACCACCAAGGCCTTCGCGGAGCTGCTGCACACCGCGGGCGTGCGGTTCGCGATCCTCGGCAAGGAGGAGTCCTGCACCGGCGACTCCGCCCGCCGCCTGGGTAACGAGTTCCTGTTCCAGATGCTCGGCGCGCAGAACGTCGAGACGCTGAACACCGCGCTGGAGGACGCCCCCGTCAAGCGGATCGTGGCGACCTGCCCGCACTGCTTCAACACCATCGCCAACGAGTACCCGCAGCTCGGCGGGCACTTCGAGGTCATCCACCACACCCAGCTGCTGCAGCACCTCATCGACGAGGGCAAGCTCGTCCCGGTCAACCCCGTCGAGGGTCTGATCACCTACCACGACCCGTGCTACCTGGGCCGCCACAACAAGGTGTACAGCCCGCCGCGCGAGATCATGGACAAGGTCCCGGGCCTGCGCCAGCAGGAGATGCACCGTCACAAGGAGCGCGGCTTCTGCTGCGGCGCCGGCGGCGCGCGGATGTGGATGGAGGAGCGCATCGGCAAGCGGATCAACACCGAGCGCGTGGACGAGGCGCTGTCCCTCAACCCGGACATCGTCTCCACCGCCTGCCCGTTCTGCCTCGTCATGCTCTCCGACTCGGTCAACGGCAAGAAGAACGAGGGCGCGGCCAAGGAGCACCTGAAGGTCGTCGACGTGGCCCAGCTGCTGCTCGACTCCGTCAAGGCCCAGCCGGTCGAGCCCGAGCCCGAGACCGTCCAGGCCTGACCCGGCGACAGCCGAGCCGGCCCCCCACCCCCCCCCCGGGGGGGGGGGCGGGGGGGGGCCGCGCCCGCCCCCCCCCCCCCCCCCCAGAGGGGCGGGGGGTGCGGGCCCCAGGAGCACCCCGCCGAGCCACCCCCCCCGGCCCCGCCCCCGGGCGGCCCCGCGCCCCCGCCCCCCCGCCCCCGGGGGGGGGGGCGGCGCCCCCGGCGTCGTCGCCGAAGCGCACCGCCGCAACGTCCCCAGGGGCCGTTCGGGCGCGCCCGATTGTCACAGCCTCGGTACAACCCGCCCGGTTGCCGCGCGGCCCGCCCGGGTGGGCCGGCAGGCGGCCGCGCGACACCGTCCCCGGTCGCCGGGAGCGCCGGCGGGCCGGGGCCCCCGACTGTGCACCGCGACAACCCGAGGCTGCCGCGCGGAGCGCGCTTCGGGAGGAAATACAGTAGGCGCTGGACGCGCCGCCTGCGGGTCTGCTGGAGAACGGCCGGAGCAGTCCGGGAGCCAGCCAAGAACGTCGCACGAGACATCCGGCTGCCCGTCAGAGGCCGCCCGACCGGAACTAGGGGAGAAGCTCACACCATGACCCAAGCGATCATGCTGGTCGGTGGCAAGGGCACCCGGCTGCGCCCACTGACCACCCACACCCCCAAGCCGATGCTGCCGGTCGCCGGTGTGCCGTTCATCGCGCACCAGCTCGCCCGCGCCGCCGCGGCCGGTGTCACCCGGGTCGTGCTGGCCACCTCGTACCTGGCCGAGGTCTTCGAGGACCACTTCAAGGACGGCAGCCCGTACGGCCTCGAACTGGTCTACCTCACCGAGAAGGAGCCGCTGGGCACCGGCGGCGCGATCCGCAACGCCGCCTCCGGCCTGACCTGCGGCCCCGACGAGCCGGTGCTGATCTTCAACGGCGACATCCTGTCCGGCCTGGACATCGCCGCCCTGCGGGACGGCCACGTCGCCGCCGGGGCCGATGTCACCCTGCACCTCACCCGGGTGGAGGACCCGCGCGCGTTCGGTCTCGTCCCGACCGACGAGAACGGCCGCGTCCTGGAGTTCCTGGAGAAGCCCGAGACCCCCGAGCAGATCGTGACCGACCAGGTCAACGCGGGCTGCTATGTGTTCACCCGGTCCGTGATCGACCGCATCCCGGCCGGCCGCGAGGTCTCCGTGGAGCGCGAGACCTTCCCCGAGCTGCTCGCCACCGGCGCCCACCTGCGCGGTGTCGTCGAGACCTCGTACTGGCTGGACCTCGGCACGCCCGGCGCCTTCGTCCGCGGCTCCGCCGACCTGGTGCTCGGCAAGGTCGACTCGCCGGCCGTGCCCGGCCCGACCGGCGAGGCCCTGCTGCTCCCCGGTGCCCAGGTCGACCCCGGCGCCGTGCTGAGCAGCGGCACGGTGGTCTCCGAGGGTGCCGAGATCGAGGCCGGCGCCATCGTCGAGGGCAGCGTCGTCCTCCCCGGCGCGGTGATCGGTGCCGACGCCTACGTGAAGGACTCGATCGTCGGCGCGTTCGCGGTGATCGGCGCCCGCTGCTCGCTTGACGGCGCGGTGATCGGCGACGGTGCCACCGTCGAGTCCGACAACGAGCTGCCGAGCGGCCTGCGGATCGCCTGCGGCACCCTGCTGCCGGTCGGCGCCGTCCGCACCAGCGCGGGCCCGGGCGGCTGCCCGGCCGGTGAGAGCGCCGCTGCGGCCGTGCACGGGCCCAAGGTCGGCGCCCAGCGCTGACCCCCGACCCCGCGCCCGACCCCCGGCCCGGCCGGGG
>NZ_JBHWBW010000179.1:283-14133 GCF_042735675.1 Kitasatospora sp. NPDC059571 | reverse complement strand
GGCTGTTTTTGTTTTAAACCCCCCCGCCCCCGCCGACCCCACCCCGCCCCCCCCCCCGGCGCCCGGCGCCCCCACGCCCGGCGGGCCCGGGGGCCCCCCGCCCCGGGGGGCGGGCGCCCCGCCGCGTGCCCGGGCCTCACAGCCGGACGGTCGCCCCGCCGTTCAGCGCCTGCTCGGCCGCGGCCAGGATCTCCACCACGCGCAGCCCGAACGCCGCGTCGCAGGGGTGCGGCCCGCCGCCGTCGGCGGCCGAGAGCAGCGCGTCCACCGCGTGCCCGAGCGCCTCGACCGGCGGCACGCCGTGCTCCGGCAGCCGGGCCGTGCCGGAGCCGCCGCGCAGCTCCAGGGCGACCCCGGCCGCGGCGGGCGGCGCGGTCAGGCTCAGTGCCAGGCTGCTGCTGGCCCCCGCGGTGTGGCCGAGCACGAGGTGGACGGTGTCGCCGGGCCCGCGGGCCGCGGTCACCTCGGCGACGTCGCCGAGCACCGGCAGCAGCAGCGACAGGGCGTGCGGGCCGACGTCCCACAGGGCGCCCTTGTCGCGGCGCCACGGCGACTCGGCGTACGGGCTGTCGCTGGTGAAGACCGAGCCGAGCCAGTCGCAGCGGGCGGTGAACCAGTCGTCGCGCGCGGCCTGCTCGGCGAGCCACGGGACCCGCTCGCCGCCGAAGCGCAGGGTGAAGAAGACCACCGACGCCAGGCCGCCCGCGGCCACCGCCTCGGCGACCCGGCGGGCCTCCGGGACGGCCAGCGCGACCGGCTTGTCGAGGAGCAGGTGGCGGCCCGCCTCGGCCGCCCGCGCCGCGACCTCGGCCTGGGCGTGCGGGGCGAGCGCCACCGCGACCGCGTCCACCTCCGCGAGCAGCTCGTCGACGTCCCCGTAGGCGGGCACGCCGTGCTCGACGGCTATCTCGGCGGCCGCCTCGGTGCGCCGGCCCCAGACGCCGGCGAACTCCACGCCGGGGTGGCCGGCCAGCGCCGGGGCGTGCACCGTGCGCGCCCAGGGGCCGGTGCCGAGCAGTCCGATTCTCATGGGTGCCTCTTCCGCCTCTCGTCCGGACCCGGCCCGCCGCTCAACGGTTGACGCGGATCAGGGTGAAACCGTCGTAGCCCTTGCTGCCGACGGTCTGCACGGAGGTGGCGGAGACCCGCGGCTCGGCGGCGATCGCCTCGTGCAGCCGGTGCACGCCGATAACGGCGGGGTCGGTCGAGGCGAGGTCGGCGACCGCCCCGCCGCGCACCACGTTGTCGACGACGATCAGCGAGCCCGGCCGGGTCAGCTCCAGCGCCCAGCCGAAGTAGACCGGGTTGCCCGGCTTGTCCGCGTCGATGAAGACCAGGTCGAAGGGGTCGGTGCCGGCCTCGGCGAGCTCCCGGAGGGTGTCCGCGGCGCGGCCGAGGCGGACCTCGGCGATCCCGGCGAGGCCCGCGTCCCGCAGGTTGGCCCGGGCCACGTCGGCGTGCACCGGGTCGATCTCCAGGCTGATCAGGGTGCCGTCGTCGGGCAGCGCGCGGGCCATCCAGATGGCGCTGTAGCCGGCGAGCGTGCCGACCTCCAGGATCCGCCGGGCGCCGACCGTCCGGGCCAGCAGCTGGAGCAGCTTGCCCTGCGGCGGGGAGACCGCGATCTGCGGGAGGCCCGCCTTGTCGGCGGCCTCCTGAGCCGCGGCGAGCACCGGATCCGCGCCGATCAGCGCGCCGGTGAAGTAGTCGTCGACCGCCGTCCACTGCTGCTGGCTCACGCCCGCCTCCGTCCGTCGCCGACGGATCCGGTGCGGTCCGTCACACCGGCAGACTAGCCGACGGTGCGTGCGGGCCCCCGGCCGTCGCGTTCTGACGGTCAGTCCGCGGCGCCCTCGACGACCGGGGCCGGGGCGGGCGTCCGGGCCTCGGCGGGACCGGCCGGCTCGCCGCTCGCGCCGCCGGACTGCTCGGGGTGCTCGGCGCGGGCCTTCGCGGCGCGCCGCTTCAGGACCCAGGCGGAGCCTGCACCGGCGAGGGCCGCGGCCACCAGGCCGAGCCAGGAGAAGCTCTTCAGCCACTGCTCGGCGACCTTGCCGACCTGGTAGACCAGCAGCGTGGTGCCGCCTGCCCAGGCGACACCGCCGAGCACGTTGGCGATCAGGAACTTCCAGTACGGCATCCGCAGGGCGCCCGCCAGCGGCCCGGCGAAGATCCGCAGCAGGGCGATGAAGCGGCCGAAGAAGACCGCCCACATGCCCCAGCGGCGGAAGGACCGCTCGGCGGTCTCCAGGTGCTCGGGCCCGAAGTGCTTGGGGAAGCGCCGGCCGAGCCGGTCGAACAGCGGGCGGCCCCCGCGCCGGCCGATCGAGTACCCGATCGAGTCGCCGACCACGGCGCCGAGAATCGCGCAGGCCGCCACCCACCACGGGCTGACCACGCCGCGGGCGGCGAGCAGCGAGGCGGTCACGAGGGCGATCTCGCCGGGCAGCGGGATGCCGAGGCTCTCCAGCCCGATGATCAGTGCGATGAGCGCATACACCGAGGTCGGCGGGACGCTCTCGATCCACTGGTCGATGTGCAAGGCCGGTACCTCCGGGGCGGGGCGAGACGGCGTCTCGGCTGGACTGTGCGGCGGGCGACGGCCGGAGCGCGCCCGGCCCGGCCAGGGCAGCCTAACGTGTTGACCCGCCCTTTACCTCAACGCCGGTCATCGGACGCCCGTTCCCGACCACCGGCCGAGAAGGAGGCCCGACGACGACCCGCGGACTTCGCGTCCGCCCTCCACGCGGTGGGCTCGGATCTCGCGGACCCGGCACCGTTCGACGACCGGCGCCGCGGCGCTCCGGCCGACCCGTCCGCGGCCGTCCGGGGTGGGGCACCCCGCCCGCCCCCGCGTCTACGGCCCCTCGGGCCGCTCGGCGAAGTCCAGGACGGTGACCGAGGGGCGCCGGGTGGAGAGCGGCGGGACGGCCAGGGCCAGTGGCAGCAGGGCGCCGACGAGGCCGCGCCCGCCGGTCGGCCGGACGTCCCGGACCGCGGCCACGGCCGGGCCGGCCGTGCGGAGCTTGTGCCGCTCGCCCGCATCCATCGCCCACGGCATCGGTGGTGCCTGGTAGTTGTGGGTTCGCATCCGGCCGCTGCGGGTCAGCCGGCCGAACCAGTGGGGCACGGCGTCCAGGACCAGCGAGCCGCCCGGGAACCGCTCGGCGCAGCCCGCGATCAGGTCCCGCACCTGGGGCGGCCGCAGGTACATCAGCAGCCCCTGCGCGGTGACCAGGACCCCGTGGCTGCGGTCGACCTCCTCGGCCCAGCCGAGGTCGGTGACGTCGGCGGCCAGGTAGCGCTGCCGCGGCCCCGGCGGCAGCAGTTCCTCGCGCAGCGCCACCGACTCGGGCAGGTCCACGCTCAGCCACCGGGCCCGCCCGTTGTCGACCCGCCAGAACTGGGTCTCCAGCCCCTCCCCCAGGCAGACCACCGTGCCGCGCGGTTCCCGGGCCAGGAAATCCGCCACCTCGCGGTCGAAGCAGCCGACCCGCAGTGCCTGCAACTGGGCCTGGACGGCGCTGTGGCCGAACAGTTCGGCGAACGGGAAGCCGATCCGGTCCACCAGCTCCACGGCCTTGGGATCATCGAGCAGCGCATCCGGCCGACGGGCTTCGACGGCGCGCTGGTAGAGCGTCCACAGTGCGGTCTCGGGCACGGCACCGAGCTTGGCCGACAGCGGCGCCGGCCGGGTCGGCGGTTCGTCAGTGGTCACCCGGATCTCCTTGGGGAATCGGCAAGATCATCGAGGGTTGTCCGCCCATTCTGACACCCGGTCAGCCGTCCTCGAACGCATCCGGGCAGTGCCCGGACCGGCATTCTGCCCCGGACGGGCGCTCAGCCGATGCTGAACGCGCCGTCCGGCGGCGGCGGGGAGTCCGCGGCATCGGCGTCCGCCACCGGCCCGGCGCCGCCGATCAGCGCGGTGAGCCCGGCGCCGTCGGTGAGCCGCGCCGGGAAGGGGTCGCCGGCCAGCCGCCGGGCGAGCTCCTCGGTGGGCAGCGGGGCGTCCGAGCCGGCCAGCAGGATGTTGCCGTAGCGGCGGCCGCGCAGCACGGGCGCCTCCGCCACCAGGCAGGTGTACGGGAAGACCGCGCGCAGGCTCGCCGCCTGGGCGGCGGCGAAGGCGAGCGGCGGGCCGTCGGCGAGGTTGGCGGCGTAGCAGCCGCCGGGCCGCAGCGCCGCCGCGGCCAGCCGCAGGAACTCCACCGAGGTGAGGTGCGCGGGGGTGCGCGAGCCCCGGAAGACGTCGGCGACGACCAGGTCGGCGGCGTGCGGCGGGGCGGCGGCGAGCGCCTCGCGGGCGTCGCCGACGACGACCTCGATGCCGGCCGGCCAGGGCAGGTGGTCGGCGACCAGGTCGACCAGCGGGCCGTCGGCCTCCACCACGTGCTGCCGGGAGCCGGGCCGGGTGGCGGCCAGGTAGCGGGGCAGGGTGAGCGCGCCGCCCCCCAGGTGCAGGGTGTCCAGCGGGGCGCCGGCGGGTGCGAGCACGTCGGCGAGGTGGCCGATCCGCCGGGTGTACTCGAACTCGAGGCGGGTGGGGTCGGCGAGGTCGACGTAGGACTGCGGGGTGCCGTCCAGGGTGAGCAGCCAGGCCTCGGGCTCGTCCAGGTCGGGCATCAGCTTGGCGGTGCCGAGGGCGGTCCGCCGCTCGACCGGCCGGGGATCGCCGGTCACTCCCCCGCGCCCGGGAGGTAGGCGCCGAGCCAGCGGTCGAGCTCGGTGAAGACCTGGGTGCGGGCCTGCTCGCCGGAGAGCACGAGGTCGTGCACGCCGCCGTCGATCCGGACGACGGTGACGTGCCGGCCCAGCCGCGGCCCGAGGGCGGCGATGTCGTCGGCGCGCAGCACGGCGTCGGTGCGGTGCAGGGCGTCGTCCCACTTGCTGGTGACGGTGGAGGCGGTGGAGGCCATCAGCAGCACCGGGCAGTCGATCTTCAGTCCGCGGCGGACCTGGCGGTGGCCCCGCTCGATCGCGGCGAGCCAGCCGGCGTACAGCGGGAAGCCCTCGGCGGGCTTGAGGGAGAGGTCGAAGTCCCAGCTGCCCCGGTGGTCGCGGTGCAGGCTGTGCACGTAGTGCGGGTTGAGCGGGGCGGGCAGCTTGCGCAGGCCCGCGACCCGGCCGAGCGCCTGCACCGCGGGCGCGCCGAGGGTGCGGACGGCCGCCGAGGCGGGCATCGACAGGAACGGGCTGTTCAGGAACAGGCCGTCGACCAGGCCGCGGCCGGCCCGGCGGCTCGCCCAGAGCGCGGTGACCAGGCCGCCGGTGGAGTGACCGTTGACCAGCAGCTCGGTGTGGCCGTCGAGGTCGCGCACGACCCGGACGGCCTCGTCGAGCTCCTCGTCGTACGCGGACAGGTCGCGCACGAAGTTCGGGGACTGGTGGGAGCGCAGCGAGCGGCCGTACTTGCGCAGGTCGAGGGCGTAGAAGGAGTAGCCGGCGGCGGTGAAGTGGTCGGCCAGGTGGGTCTGGAAGAAGTAGTCCACGTAGCCGTGCACGTACAGCACCGCGCGCTGCGAACCGGGCACCAGCCGGCGCACCAGGGTCGCACTGACCGCGCCCTCCTCGTCGGCGGCGAGCGGCAGCTCGACCGCCTCGTAGGGCTCGCCCAGGATGTCCGTCCGAAACTCCATGCCGCCCCTGCCTCGCTCGCCCCGACCGTCGGTGGCACCGCCGCCGACCATACCGCCCGGTAGCCCCGGGTGCGGCGACGGCCCGGATTCCGGTCGCGCGGCGGCGCGGCCCGCCCGGACGGCCGCCGCACCGCCGTCCGCGGCCCGTTCCGGGCGTACACCGAGCAGCCGGGCCCAGCCCGGGCAGGGCCGTTCCGGGCCTGGTCGCGCTTTGTCCGGCCGGGTCGGGCCGCGCTAGCCTCCTGCGGCATGCCGATCTTTGGACGACGCCGAAGTACCGCACCGCGCCTGGCTCCTGAGCTCGACGACCAGGAACTCGGCAGGGTCTGCCGGCAGCTCACCGCCCCCCGGATGCAGGGTCAGCTGGACCTGTCGGCCGGCCTGGTCGAGCAGGTGCTGCGGGGCGCCGGCGGGGACTGGGACCGCCGTACCCACCGGCTGGGGGTGCTCGCCCGGCTCGCCTCGCCGGCGCTGGCCACGGTCTGGCGGCGGCAGCGGCCCCGCGACGCGGACCCGCTGGTGCTGCACGCCTGGATCGACGTCGCGGAGGCCCGGGTCGCCGGCGCCCTGGAGGATCCGCGGGCCACTCTGGACCGCTGCCGGCGCGCGGCGGACCTGCGGCCTGAGGACCCGGCCCCGTGGGTCGCACTGCTGGCCGTGCACCGGCTGCTGCGCCGTCCGGAGCAGGAGGTGTACCCGATCTGCCGGGAGATCGGCGCCCGGGACGCCTGGAACCGTACGGCCCACCTGGAGATGCTCCGCTACCTGTCGCCGGACGAGTGCGGTTCGCACCTCCAGGCGCTGGACTTCGTGGAGGCGGTGCGGGCCTCGGCGCCGGCCGGGACGGCGGTGGCCGGGCTGGAGCTCGCCCTGCTGACCGACCGGTACCGGGCGGGCCTGGCGCAGGGCGGCGTCACCGCGCTCGGGGCGCGCCGGCGCTGGGCGCTGCCCGACGCGGAGGCCGCGCTCGGCCGGGCGATGGCCGACTGGCCGACCCCCGGCTTCCTGCGCCACGCGGCCGCGCTCGCCGACCTGAACCTGCTGGCCTACGCGCTGGGCCAGGCGGGCCGGGTCGCGGAGGCCGGCCCGGTGTTCGCGGCACTGGACGGGGTGGTGACGCCCTGGCCGTGGGGGTTGGACGGCGACCCGGTGGACGAGTTCGCCCGCTGGCGGGACCAGGCGCCCGTGGAGGGCGACTGACGGCCGTCGGGCAGCGCCGGCCGTCCGGGAGGGCGGCAGGTCAGGGGGACGGCGCGGGCGGTTCGGCCGGTGCGCCGTCTCCCCCGCCGCCGCCACCGTCCCCGGCTCCGCCGCGCAGCACGGTGATGACACCCAGCGCGGCCGCGCTGAGCGGGACGGCCAGCAGTGCGCCCATGATGCCCGCGACGCCCGCCCCCGCCACCACCGCGATCATGATGGTGGCGGGGTGCAGCTCGACCGTTCGGCTCTGGATCACCGGCTGCAGGATGTTGCCCTCGACGGCCTGCACGGCGAGCACCACCCCGAGCGTCCACAGCGCCTTCGACAGGCCGCCGTCGGCGAGGGCGACCAGCACCGCCACCGTGCCGGACAGGAACGCCCCGACGAACGGGATGTAGGCGCCGAGGAAGACCAGGGCGCCGAGCCCGGGCGCGCCGGGGACGCCCAGCACCAGCAGGCCGACGGTGATGAACACCGCGTCGATGAGGGCGATCAGCGTGGTCCCGCGCATGAAGCCGGCCATCGCCGCGAAGGCCTGCCGGCCGCAGGCGACCACCGTGTCGGCGGCCCGCGCGGGCAGGTAGCGGCCGACCGCCTCCGGGGTGCGGTGGCCGTCCCGGAGGAAGAAGAAGACCAGGGCGAGCGCGAGCACGCTCCCGGTGAGCAGCTGGGTGGCCAGTCCGAGGCCGGACAGCACGCCGTCGGCGAGCGACTGGACGAGGTTGCTGCCGGAGCCGGAGCTCTGCTTCAGGGCGTACTGGAGCTTCTCGCCGACCGGGCCGAGCCAGGAGGCCAGCTTGTCGCCCGCCTGGACGAGCGCCGGGGCGATCTCCGGGGCGCTGTGCACGAGCGAGTTGACCAGCAGGGCGAGCACCCCGAGGACGCCGAGGACGAGGGCGGCGCAGGTCAGTCCGGCTGCGGCGCCGCGCCCGAGGCCCCGGCGCAGCAGCCACGGCATCACCGGCTGGAGCAGTGAGGTGGCGAGCAGCGCGATCAGCATCGGCACGGTGGCCGAGCGCAGCGCCACCACCGCGTAGACGACGAGGGCGCCGACGGTGATCAGGAGGATCACGGCGGCGGACCAGGCGGCGGCCGCGCGGACGACCTGCGGCAGCGCCTCGTGCGGGCGGCGGTGGTCCGCGGCGGGCCCGTCGGCCGGGCCGGGGGGCGGGGGCTCCGCCGACACTCCCACCTCCGTGGGGCCGGACCGGTCCCGGACGGCGAACCGGCTCTCCGTTTCGCCCCATCTCAGCACATTCGCGGTAGAACGATCAGATTTCCCGGTCCAGGGCGTTTCTCCGCCCGGGCGCCCCTCCGACCGGCGGCGTCCGCGCTGCCCGGTCCCGGGGACCGGGCATAGCCTGGAGCGAAGCCCCCCAACGCGGTGCCGGGTGCGGCACCGGGCGGCGGGACGGCCGTCGGGGACCGGCGAAGGAGTGGGCATGAGTCAGCCCGTCGTCGTGGGAATCGACGCATCGGACCCGGCCGGGTCGGCCCTGGACTGGGCCTCCGACGAGGCGCAGCTGCGCGGCGTGCCGCTGCACGTCGTGCACGCGTGGCCCGGCGAGGCCGCCGTGGCCCCGGACGGCCGGGAGCCGACGGCGATCCGGGAGATCGGTGAGGACCTGCTCGACGGGGCCCGCCGCCGGGCCCTGCTGCGGCATCCCGGACTGAGCGTCACCGCCGCGCTGCTCGACGACGATCCGCGGGCCGCCCTGACGGACGCGGCCGGGTCCGCGGCCCTGCTGGTGGTCGGGGCCCGCGGAACGGGCGGCTTCCCCCGCCTGCTGCTCGGTTCGACCGGCCTGCACGCGGCGGCCACGGCGCCCTGCCCGGTCGTCGTGGTGCGCCCGTCGGAGGGCGCCTCGGGCGGGATCGCGGTGGGCGTCGTGGGCGACGGCCACGACGACGCCGTGCTGGAGCTGGCCTTCGAGGCCGCCCGCCGCCGCCGGGCGCCGCTCCTCGCCGTGCACAGCTGGACGTATCCGCTGATCAGCACCGGTGGCGGCCGGCCACCGGTGTACGAGAAGGGCCACATCGCCGCCGAGCACGAGCGGCTGTTGTCCGAGGTGCTGTCCGGCTGGCGGGAGAGCCACCCGGAGGTGTCGGTGTCCGCGGTCTCCGTCCGGTCGGGGGCGGCCAAGGAGCTGGTGTCGCGGTCGAAGGCGCAGCAGCTGCTGGTGGTGGGCCGGCGCGGTGAGCCGAAGGGCCCGTTCGGCCGGCTGGGCTCGACCAGCCAGACCGTCGTCCAGCACGCCGAGTGCCCGGTCGCGGTCGTGCCGCTGCCCGCCTGACGGCGCCGGCCCGGGCGGGCGTCAGCCGGGCGGGTCGATGTGCAGCGGGCCGCCGGGGGTGCCGGCGAAGGCGAGCACCCGCTCGGCCTCCTCGGCGATCCCGGAAAAGGCGGTGCGCGGCAGCTCCTCGAACGGGGTGACCCGGACGGCGCCCTGCTCGGTGCGCCAGGTGCCCGCCACCGTGCCGTCGACCAGGACGGTGCCGAGCACGATGCCGTTCACCGTCATCACCCGGGTGCGGTGGGCCTCGGGGAGCACCCGGGTGCGGTCGGCGTGCGACAGCAGCAGGTTGTCGAAGGGGGCCAGCAGGCGGACGGGGGCCGGCTCGGCGGCGTCCGGGCGGGGCGCCCCGGGCAGGTCCCACAGGGTGCGGCCGGCCTCGTCGCGCAGCCGTACCAGGCGGTCGGCGAGCCCGGTCAGCACCGGGCCGATCCGGCTGAGACCGGACCACTTCTGCACATCGGCGGCGGTGGCCGGGCCGAAGGCCGCCAGATAGCGCAGCACCAGGTCGTCCAGCGAGGGCCCGGGGTCCAGCGGGCCGCCGAGCCAGTGCTCCGCGGTGGTGTGCGCGGCCGGGCCGCTGCGCCCCCAGAGGCCGCGCGGCGGCACCTGGACGAGCGGCAGCGCGCATCGGGCGGCCTGGGCGAGGGCGGCGGGCTCCCCGACCGGCAGGTCGGCGGCGAGCAGCGGGCCGAGCTGTTGGAAGGTGCGCGGCTGCTCCTCGACCAGGGCGCGGGCCCGGTCGGCGAGCGGGGCGAGCGCGGCCCCGACCGGCCCGGTGAGGTCGAGGCCGGGGAGCCGCTCGGCGTAGGCGGTGCGCAGCCAGCGGTCCAGCACCGGCTGGAACAGCGGGCGCAGCGCCAGGCAGTCGGCGGCGGTGACCAGGTGGATGGTGCCGCGCTGGAGGGCGATCCGGACGGCCCGGCGCTCCTCCAGCAGCGCGGTCAGGTCGTCGGGCCGGAAGTTCTCGATCCGGCTGAGCAGTCCGAGGTAGGGCGGCTCGGGTGCGGCCTGCGCCTGCAGGCCGACGAGGTGCGCCACGACCTCGGCCGCGCCGAGCCCGGTGCGGGCCAGCAGGTGCTGGCGGGCGAGCAGGGCCCGGCCGAGCTCCCGGGCGGTGAGCGGCTGTGCGGTGCCCCGACGGGACGTCATACCCGCTCGGCGGGCCGGGCGGCGGCCGCGGCGTCGACGGTGCGGCGCAGCAGGTCGATGCGGTTGGTGGTGAGCGAGTCGGCGCCGGCGGCGATCATCCGGCGCATGGTGCGGCGCCGGTCGACCGTCCAGACCGCGACCAGCAGGCCGGCGTCGTGGGCGGCGCCGACGAGGGCCGGACCGGCCAGGCCGAACGGCGGGTTGAGGTAGCGCGGTCGCAGGTCCGCGAGCAGCGGCGCGGCGGGCAGCCGGGGCTGGCGCCAGGTCAGCGAGATCTCGGCGTCGGGATCCTCGGCGCGGACGGCCAGCATCGCGGTGGCGGGCCCGCAGTACGCGACCAGCCGTTCGGCGCCGAGGTCGGCGACGGTCCGGCGGACGGCGGCGGCCGGGTCCGGGAGGTCGAGGTCGATCAGCAGCCGCGCCCCGGGCAGGTCGGCGACCGCCTTGAGCGCCTCGGCCAGGGTGGGGACCCGCTGCCCGGGCCCGCCGATGTCGGCGAGCCGGTCGAGGGTCAGCCGGCGGACCTCCCGCGGGTCGCCCCAGAGCCGCTCCAGGGTGGGGTCGTGCAGCAGGACGGGCACCCCGTCGCGGGTCAGCCGGACGTCCACCTCGACCGCGTCCGCGCCGGCCGCCAGGGCCGACGCGATCGACGGGAGGGTGTTCTCGCGGTGGCGGTACGGGTCGCCGCGGTGGGCGACGGCGAGCGGGCGGCTCATCGGGTGGAACGTCCTTCCTCGGACGGCTGGGCGGCGCGGCCCGCCGTCGGCGGGCCGGCGGGGCGGACGGACCGTCAGCGGGACTCGACGACCACGTTGGTGGACTTGATGACGGCGGTGGCGGGCGCACCGGGCACCAGGCCGAGCTCCTCCGCGGACTCCCGGCTGATCAGCGACACCACCCGGAACGGGCCGGCCTGGATCTCCACCTGGGCGGCGACGTCGCCGAGCAGCACGTCCGTGACGATGCCGGGGAAACGGTTGCGGGCGGAGGACGGTCGGCCCTCGGCGGCGGCGTTCTCCGGCTTGGCGAGCTCCCGGGCGAAGGCTGCAAGCTGGGCGCCGGGGATGATCCGGTGGCCGTGCTCGTCCCTGGTCGCACCGAGCCGGCCCGCGTCGACCCAGCGGCGCATGGTGTCGGCGCTGACGCCGAGCATCGCGGCGGCCTCGCCGATGCGGTAGGGGTGGACCGGCCGGTCGGACGGGGCCATGGCGCTCTCCTGGCAGGTGCGGCGGCGGACGGCTGTCGCCGCCATCCTGCCCTACCGGCCCGGTCGCGGGCGAAGCGGACCGGGCCGCGGCCGCGGCCGGCGCGCCGACGGGCGGTCAGCTCCCGCCGAAGACGTCCCGCCGCACGGCGTCGCCCGCGGTCAGCACCGCGCCCGCGAGCACCGCGCCGCCGCCCGCGGTGCCCGCCCGGACCTCGGTGCGCAGCGGGACGAGGCGGGCGAGCCGGTGGGCGACGCGGTCGGCGAGGTCGGCGCCGCCGGCCCGGCCGATCTCGCCGCCGAGGACGACGCAGCCGGGGTCGAGGACGGCGCAGACGGCCGCCACGCCGATGGCGATCCGCTGCGCCAGCTCGTCCAGGAACTCCGCGGCGCCGGCGGCGACGGCGTTGCGGACGACGGCCTCGCCCCGCGGTGCGCTGCCGCAGGGCGGTACGGGCAGGCCGTGGGCGGCGGCGAGGTCGCAGATCGCGGCCGAGGAGACGGTGGTGTGGAAGCCGCCGCCGGAGCAGCCGGAGTCGGCGTCCGGCAGGCCGCTGCCGTGCAGCGGCAGGTAGCCGATCTCGCCGGTGCCGCCGCTGGCGCCGCGGCGCAGCCGGCCGTCCAGGACGACGGCGGCGCCGACGCCGTGGCTGAGCCAGCAGAGCACGAAGGTGTCGCGGTCCTGTGCCGCGCCGAGGCGGTGTTCGGCGATGCCGGCGAGGTTGACCTCGTTGTCGACGATGACCGCGGTGGCGGGGTCGCTGCGCAGCGCGGCGAGCAGGTCGGTGTGCCAGCGCGGCAGGTCGCCGGAGTTGTTGTGCTCGCCGGTGGCCGGGTCGAACAGGCCGGGCGCGCCGATGGCAACGGTGTGCAGGCGCTCGGCGCCGGCCTCCCGGGCGGCAGCGCGCAGGGCGGCCATGGTGCGGTCGACGAGGCTGCCGTCGCCGGCGGCCGGGACCTCGGCGCGGGCGAGGGTGCGGCCGGTGAGGTCGGCGACGACCAGGCTGACGCCGGTGGCGCGGATGTCGATGCCGGCCAGGTGGGCGCGGTCCGCGACGAGGGCGTACAGGCGGGCGTTGGGGCCGCGGCGCTGTTCGCCGCTCTCGCCGACCACGGCGACCAGGCCGGCGCGCTGGAGGCGTTCCAGCAGGTCGGCGACGGTGGGGCGGGAGAGTCCGGTGAGGTCGCGCAGGGTGCTGGCGGTCAGCGGGCCGCGCTCCAGCAGGAGATCGAGCGCCAGCCGGTCGTTGATGGCCCTCGCGGTGCTGGGCGTGGCCGTACGCGCGGTCGTCATGGGCGGCATCCTTCCAGAGGTTCGAACGGGTTCCGCATCGCCTGTTTCTATCAGGGTCCCTTCCTGATAGTTTATCGGCGCACGCTGGACACAGACGGCACGATCCGGGACACGGCCGGGGAAGGACGGGCAACACATGGCAGACGACATCCAGGCCGTACGGCGGGCGAGGGTGAGCGTGGCGCTGGTCTTCGCCGTCCACGGCGCGGTGACCGGCACCTTCGCCACCCGCATCCCGTGGCTCCAGGACCACCTGCACCTCGGCCCCGGCCAGCTCGGCCTGGCCCTGGTCGCCCCCGCGGTGGGCTCGTTCCTGGCGATGCCGCTGGCCGGCCGGATCGTGCACCGCTTCGGCGGCCGGGCCGCCGTCCGCGGACTGCTGATGCTCTGGACGCTCTCCCTCGCGCTGCCCGCCCTGGCGCCGAACCTCGCGGTGCTCTGGCTGGCGCTCTTCGTCTACGGCGCCACCGCCGGCATGGCGGACGTCGCGATGAACGCCCAGGGCGTCGAGGTCGAGGTCAGGCTCGGCCGCCCGATCATGTCCGGCCTGCACGGCATGTGGAGCGTCGGCGGCCTGGTCGCCTCCGGCTTCGGCGTGCTCGCCGCCCACCGCCAGATCGACGCCCGGATCCAGTACGCGGTGGTCGCCGCCCTGCTGACCGTGCTCGCCGTCGCGGTCTGCGCCCGCCTGCTGGACGTCCGGCCCGAGCCGGAGGAGGAGGCGCCGCCGCGGTTCGCGCTGCCGCCGCGCTCCGCGCTGGTGATCGGCCTGGTCGGTTTCTGCGCGGTCTTCGCCGAGGGCGCCAGCATGGACTGGGGCGGCGTCTACCTGCGGGACGTCACCGGGTCCTCGGCGGGCACCGCAGCCGCCTGCTACGCCGCCTTCGCCGCCACCATGGCCGGCGCCCGGCTGGCCGGCGACGCCGTGGTGCAGCGCTTCGGGCCGGTGCGCAGCGTCCGCCTCGGCGGCGCGGTCGCCAACCCCGCCGGCCAGAGCGTTGTGTGCCCCCCCACCCCCCCCCCCCCCCAAACCGCCAGAGGCCCCGAAAGACACACCCACACGGGAG
>NZ_JBHWBW010000179.1:0-273 GCF_042735675.1 Kitasatospora sp. NPDC059571 | reverse complement strand
GCGGGGACCCCCCCTCCGGCGTTCTGTGGGTGTCCCCCCCCGACTCCCCCGCGCTCGCCATCCCGGGCTTCGCCCTGATCGGCATCGGCATCGCGGTCGTGGTGCCGCTGGCCTTCGCGGCCGCCGGCAAGTCGGGCTCCAACGCCAGCCAGGCCATCGCCGGTGTCGCCACCGTCACCTACACCTCCGGGCTGGTCGCGCCCGCCGTCATCGGCGGCATCGCCCAGGCCACCTCGCTGACCGTGTCGTTCGCCGTGGTCACCGTGCTGGTCG